>JBGTIB010000104.1:0-37889 GCA_041745875.1 Flavobacteriales bacterium
CTCATCGACGAGCTCAGCGTACGCGAGAACATCGAGCTACCGCTGATCTACACCGGCATGAAGAGTGCCGAGCGCACGAAGCGGGTGGATGAGGTGATGCAGCGCATGAACATCGCGCACCGTGCCAAACACTTTCCGCAGCAGCTCAGTGGTGGACAGCAGCAACGTGTGGCCGTGGCCCGTGCCGTCGTCAACGCGCCCAAGATCATCCTCGCCGACGAACCCACCGGCAACCTGGACAGCGTGCATGGCGAGGAGGTCATGCAACTGCTCACCCAGCTCAACAAGGCAGGCACCACCGTGGTGATGGTCACGCACAGCCTGCGCGATGCGGGATTTGCACAGCGCACCATCAAGTTGTTGGATGGGAGGGTGGTGACGGGGAAGGTTCCCGCCCCTTCGGCACACTGATCGAGCAGGAATTACTCAGTGTGTTGAGTAATATTACTCAATACACTGAGTAAAAAGTAACTCGTGCTCATGCGAGAACAGCGGATGCCGGCGCTGAGAAGAAGGCCTCAAGTTCGATGCCTCCTGTGCCGATCACGAGCGATCGCGCGGGTTTGAAGGCTTCGTGGAATGCTTTCATGCCCGGCAACTTCCGGCTCGTAGGTCCGCTCTTCACTTCCAAGGCGGTGAGCTTGCGACCGCGTTGCACCACGAAGTCCACTTCGCGGTCACCGTCCCGCCAGTAGAAGACCTCGTAGCCTTCATCCCGAGCACCACGCAGCAAATGGGCACCCACGGCACTTTCCACGATGCGGCCCCAGAGCACGCCATCCTTCCTGGCCCGCGCGAGCGTGATGCCCATGGGTGCGGTGAGCAGACCTGTGTCGTGTACCATCCATTTGGGGCTACTGGCACGCTGCCTGACGAGCTGGCCGGCGTATTTGCGCATCGGGGTGAGAAGGCCCACGTTGCTGGTCAGTTCGCCGTACCAGCTCAGCGTGGTGGTATTGCCCGCATCGTGCAACTGACCCATCATCTTGGTGTAGCTCAGCTCCTGTCCGCTGTAGCTGGAACCCAGCTCGAACAGGCGGCGCAGGAGCGCCGGTTTGTCCACGCGGGTCATCTGCAGCACGTCGCGCGCGATACTGGTCTCGATCAAGGTGTCGCGCATGTAGGCCCGCCAGCGGAGAAGATCACGTACCAAGCGGGCGGCGCCTGGATAGCCACCGTGGAAGATGTACTTGTCCAGGTCCCAGCCGAAGGCCTCGTGCATTTCGGTGTAAGACCATTGTTGCATGCGCACCAGTTCGAAACGTCCGGCCAGGCTTTCCTGCAGCCCTTGTTGCATCAGCAGGGGTGATGAGCCCAGCAGCACCACCTTCAGCTTGATGCCCTTGCGTGTGTCCTCGTCCCAGCGGGCTTTCACGGCGTCGCTCCACCGGGGCACTTTCTGCACCTCGTCGATCACCAGCACCGCACCCTTGCGCTTGTCGCGCTGGGCCATGATCCGGGCGGTGTCCCATTGCTGGCTGATCCATGCCGTGTTCTGCGCATCGGGGTCATCGGCACTCACTTCCAAGGCCTCAAGTCCCAGTTCCTGCAGCACCTGGCGCACCAAGGTACTCTTGCCCACCTGCCGCGGACCGGCCACCACCTGCATGAAGTAGCGCGGACCGGACAAGCGTTTGGCAAGGACGGAACGGTGTGGTCGGATATAGCTCATGTGGCAAAATTACTCAACATACTGAGTAAAAATACTCAACGTATTGAGTAAAAAAGGGAACACCTGAACGTCGATACGCACGCTGGAATACCGGCGAATGTCCTGGTGTAAGGGCCTGAACGGTCAAACCATTCATCACTTCCGCAACCTGTCCGCACGCGGGATGGAGGAGTGGCTTCGTCCATACGGAACTTGGCTCCATGCTCCGCAACTACTTCCTCATCGCCTGGCGCAACCTGCGGCGTGATAAAATTTTCGCCGCGCTCAACATCGTGGGCCTGGCCATCGGCATCACCGCCGTGTTGCTGATCTACATCCATGTACAGGACGAGTTGAGCTACGATGCGCATCATGCGAAGAAGGATAGGATCCATAGGGTCCAGGCTCATTTCAAGTTCGGCGATACACACGATCATTTCGGCATCGTGCCTTTCCCCACGGTGCGCACGTTGCTGAACGAGTTCCCGGAGATCGAAGGGGGCACTCAGCTTTTTCAACTTGGAACGACCACGTTGATCCATGAAGGCCAACCCTTCGTGAGCGAGGCAGGCTACTATGCCGACACCAGCTACTTCCGCACGTTCGATCACCAATGGATCGCTGGTGGACCGGATGCGTTGGACGAACCTGACAACGTGGTGGTCACGAAGGAGATGGCCACGCGGATGTTCGGCAGCGACGAACCGATCGGAAAGTTGGTCACACGCAACGATCGAACACTGCGGATCGCGGGTGTGATCGACGAGGACGCCTACAATACGCACACTGAGCAGGGCGTGTACCTGAGCATGCTCGGCCTGCCGCCGCAGGCGATGGAGAACATGAGCAGGAACTGGGGAAACGTGAACAGTTACAGCTACCTGGTGCTTGCCGATGGTGCCACTGCGGAAAGCTTCCAGCCGAAGATGGATGAACTGGTGGCGAAGCACGTGCTTCCACAGTGGCAAGGATTCGGTTTCAACGGAGAGATCACCTTCAATCTGGAGCCGCTGCGCGATGTACACTTCAACACGGAACTGATCTACGATACCCCGAAGAAGGGGAACAAGGCCTACGTCATGCTGCTGGCCATTGTCGCGGTGCTCATTCTGCTGATCGCCTGCATCAACTTCATCAACATGAGCACTGCGGATGCGACACGCCGTGCGAAGGAAGTGGCGCTCCGGAAAGTGTGCGGTGCGCAGCGATCGCAGCTGGTCGCCCAGTTCATCGGTGGATCCACCATGGTGGCCTTCTTCTCGATCCTGACCGCTCTGGTGCTGATGTATTTCGCGTTGCCTGTATTCAATGGGCTTAGTGGGAAGGAGATCGGGATCGGCTATGCCTTCCGCGGAGGCTTTCTGACCGTGCTGTTGGTGATCGTGATCGCGATCGGGGTGATCGCCGGGAGTTATCCCGCGCTGTTCCTCTCGCGCTTCCCGCCACAATTGTTGTTGAAGGAGGGCATCGGTGCGGGCGCTGGAAAGCAACGCGTGCGAAAGCTGTTGATGGGTGTGCAGTTCGTGATCACGCTGTTCATGGTGGTGGGAACGCTTGCTGTGTATGCACAATTGCACTGGATGCGCAATGCCGACATGGGCTACCGCAAGGAGCAGTTGATGTGGTTGCAGATGCCTACGCCGCCACCGAACGATACGTTGCAATGGGCTGCCCTGCGTACGATAAAGACGGAACTGCTGCGCGAGAGTTTCGTGAAGGGTGCGGCATTCACCAGCGCGGCACCGGGACAGGGCGGTGGTCGGCTGGTGCTCCAAGTGAAGACCGATGAAGGTTTCATCGACAGGCCGATGCCGTTGATGAACGGCGACACCGATCTTCCGGATGTGCTTGGTCTCGAATTGTTGGCCGGCCGCAATTTCGATCCAGCGATCCCAAGCGATGAGAACAATGCCGTGATCGTGAACGAGAGCCTGGTGAGGACCTTCGGTTGGAGTGACCCGCTGGCTCAATCACTATACCAGCCCGATGATCCCAACGATGACGAAGAGCAACAGGAGTTGAAAGTGATCGGTGTTGTGAAGGATTTCCACTATGCCAGTCTACACACACCTATTGAGCCGATCGTGATATACCAGAGCGACCCGCGATATGCGAACGGCATTCTGATGCTGCGGCTGGAACCGGGCAACGTGTCGCACCAAATGGCAGTGCTGGAGCAACGATGGAAGGAGTTGCTCCCGGGACGCGAATGGAACGCGCGCTTCCTGGATGACAGTCTGGCCGAACTCTATCAGGCCGAGGACACGCTGTTCCGCGTGTTCACTGGTTTTGCGATCCTCACGATCCTGCTCACCGCCAAGGGCCTCTACGGTCTCGCCTACTTCACGGCCCGCCAGCGCACCAAGGAGATCGGCATCCGCCGCGTGCTCGGTGCCTCACTGTCCGACATCATCCGCCAGCTCAACCGCGAGTTCATTGTTCTCATCGGCATCGCGTTGGTGATCGCCTTCCCACTGGCCTGGTACGCTGTGTCGCGCTGGTTGGAAGGTTTCGCCTACCACACCACCATCTCGCCCTTGCTCTTCGTGGCGTCGTTGCTGGTGACGCTGTTGATCACAGTGCTCACGGTGTCGTTCCAGGCGTGGCGCGTGGCCGTGGCGGATCCGGTGAAGGCGTTGCGGTATGAGTGACACGCTGTCGATCTGTTCACTCCAACATCGGCCGGTCGGTCAACAAGTATCAGTGCAGCACGATCACGGTGGCCACACCAACGGCAAGTGATGAGGAAAGCCGGATCTGGTAGGGCCCATTGGCCAGTTCGGAGAGATCGATGCCGATGGGATGTTGCGGACCTGCGGTCGTCATCGGCTGGTGGAGCACCACCCGTCCGATGCGATCACTCACCACAACATCAAGCACCGTTCCCGTCGGCTGGTCGCACAAGATCCGGAAGTGCCCATCGCCGGGATTGGGGAAAACAGTGAAGTTGAACTGATGAGCATGGTCTGCAATACCTACAGGTGCGATGAAAGGCAGTGAAGTAGCGGAGCAGCCCTGCGCATTGGTGATCGTCACCACGTAGGATGCGCCGATGGTGACCCCATTGAGCAGGTGCGTCGTGGCGCTCGGTAGCAGTACTCCATCGCGGTACCAGGCGTAGGTGACGCCCGCATTGAAGCTGGTGCCGAGGTTCACGACGCCGTTGGAAACGTAATTGCTGTAGATCACCGGCACGGCAGGCTGTGGGTGCAACGCCACTTGTGTAGCTGAGGAAGTGGAGGTGCAGCCATTGCCGTCCACGACATCCACAGTGAAGCTGCCCGCCGCATGTACAATGATGCTGGACATGTTGGATCCATTGGACCAATTGTACACTTCGTAGTCGGGTGTGATGGAGAGGATGACCGAATCGCCAAGGCAGAAGGAGAGGGGGCCGTCCGCTGCGATGGTAGGTACTACGGCGGTATTGACGAGCACGTTCACGGTGTCGGACGGTATGCTCAGACAGCCCATATCATCTCCGATATATAGGGAATAAGCGCCCGCGCTACTTACGGTGATGGAACTGCTGGTGACGCCATTGCTCCAGAAATAGCTGGTCGCGGTGTCCACAGCGCCGATGGCCACGGCAGTACCGTTACAAACGGAGGTATCTCCTGAAAGGGTCAGTAGCGGTGCCGGTGGTTGTGGGTGCAGCAACACGTTCACAGGTTCCGATAGTGGACTGGCGCAACCGTTCGCATTGGTGACCTGGAGCGTGAAGGTGCCGCTGCTATCCACCACGATGCTGTTGCTGGTGTCACCTGTGGACCAGAGGTATTGCAGTTGGGTGCTGCCCGACGACAGCGTCACGCTCTGTCCCATGTTGGCGCACAGGCTCAACGATCCGTTCACGTTGATCATGGGTGCATTGGGAACGCTTGCTGCGTTCACCAGTACATCTGCTGACCATGGCCCGGCGCATCCCACGCCGTTCACCAAGCGCGCTGAATAGGTGCCTGGTCCCACGGTGATCGCATCGCCACTGGCGCCGTTCGACCACTCCACTGAGGCACCGTCGGCATCCACGCTCAAGGTAGTGCTGTCACCAGGGCAGATCGCAGCGGCACCGTTGTTCACCACCACCGTTGCACCCGGCACTGGCACGCGTGTTACGCGCACGGTGTCGCGCGTGATCACACCGCAGTGCTCCACGCTCCACTCGAAGTAGCTGTCGCCGAAAGGCACGGAGAAACGCATGAGGGGTGAATAGTGTCCATGCTGTATCGGTGGGGTCTGGCTGAATCCTCCCGTGCCGGGTGGGATCACGCGCCATCGGCCAATGCCGACCGATGGCGTGTCGGCCTGCAGGTACAGCAAGGTGGAGCAGATCACCGTGTCGGGTGGGGCACTTGCCATGCTCACTGTCAGTCCGCAGTCGGGCACCTCATATGCACCAAGGTCCACGATGCCTGCTATCCGCATTCCGCCGTCCGCATCCATGTGGAAGAGATCCAGCCCGGTGGTATCGGGTGTACCCAGATCGATGCACGGTGATGCGTTTGACAGCCGTAGATCGTCATCCTCGGTACCCGCCAGGCCATCCGGGCCCAAGGGATCAACGAACAGCGCATCAAGGTCATAGAGCTCCGTGCCCGGGAATGTGCCCTGCACCACGCTACGCCGCAGGTCCGGATCCTTGCCATTGGGGTGACGTTCTATCTCCGGTTGTGCATTGTCCCGGAAAATGGAATTCACCACCAGGGTGGAGTCGTACCAGATGGACCAATCGTATAGCGCCTTGCCCTGGCCGACGGCATCGTTTCCGACGAAGGTGGAATTGAGTATACGGCAATCACCAGCGCCGGAAATAAAGGAGAACGCCCCCCCATTGCCGCCCGCGCTATTCCCATTGAACACACAGCTATGTATCTCAGCCTGCAGCGCGAATTGCTCGATCGCACCCCCGTTCCCTGCGGCCTGATTGCCAATGAAGAGGGATCCGTAGATCCGTGTACGCGCGGAACCGGAGGTGCCTTCAAGATAGACCGCACCACCGCGGTAGGGCGCGTCCAGCACACGGTTGTTGATGAACTCGCATTCGTAGATGTTGTAGAGGAACACATCGCCGAGCAAGACCAGTGCTCCTCCGTTCCTGCGGGAGGAGTTGTTCACGAAACGTGTGTTCACCACGGCACCCTGCGAAGTGCGCAGCGCCCCGCCCGAGGCATTCGCATAGTTCCCCTCGAACAAACAGTCGACCGGTATGAAACCACCGTGCTGGAACAATCCCCCGCCGTCGCCACTGCTGCCGGATCCCGGGCCACTGGTACCGATGGCCTGGTTCCCGATGAAGGCACAGTTCACCAGGTTACCGCCTCCATTCCACACGTAAGCTCCACCGCCGCTGGAGTGGGCCACATTCATTTCAAATCGTGTGTTGATCATGGATATCGCACTGTTGGTGGCATGCACTCCGCCGCCCGAACCCGTCGCACTGCATCGGCGAAAGATGCAGTTGCGGATCAACAGACTGCTGTCCTCCATGGTCAACCCACCACCGCCGGTGCCAAAGGCAATGGCCCCATCGGCATGTCCATCTTCCAGGATCAGTCCATCCAGGATGTTGGCGCCATGGTCCAGGTAGCCGTATACCACATGATAGCTATTGTCCAGACTGTCCAACGGATCGCCTATGTTGCCGCTGAGAATGGTGGGATGCGCCACCCAGTCACGTTCATCCAGGCTCGTTTCCCAGCCACCGAAGCCTCCGTACCATGCCACGTTCGTATCCAGTTCGAAGCTGATGGAGCGGTCCGTGCCAGAGGTCGGTTTGTAGGTCCCCTCGGCGATCCATATCGCGTCCATCTGCTGTGCAGCAGCGATCGCGGCCTGCAGATCGGTGAACGCGTCCGCCCAAGAACTGCCATTGTTGTTGCCTGTAGCGGCAGCATGTACATGAATGATGGACTGGGATCGGACGGTCCCGACCGCCAGGAAAGAAAGGCAACAGATCGCCAGGGCCCGGAAGCAGTTTGTGCGCATGTCCAGCAAATATAGATGCACGAATTCCCGGCGCATCGTGCCTTATGCGCTACAATTCACTCCTTCACGAAGCGCAGCAAATGCTCCTTTCCGTCCAACGCGGTGGCACGTACCGCATAAGTGCCCGGCGCCAGACCGGCCACATTCACTGTCACGTTCGTTCCCTGCACCGCTGCGCTTTGTTTTACCACACGACCGCTCACATCCACGACCATCAGTTGCGTGATCGGTCCACCGCCGATGGTGATCAGGTCCTGAGCAGGGTTCGGGTGCAACACAAGGGGTGTAGCGGCCTGCTCCATTGCCGATATGTTCGTCGTGAGGCAGTCCAACGTGTGTTGCTGGAAGAAGTCCCACATCAGATCGTTCGCACTGATCGTCGTGGAGGGTGGATCGCCGATGCCGGTGCCTGTTCCGCCGTGCCAGCTATGACCGCCGTCCTGGGTGATATAGTGGAGGATCTCCTGCTGGCAATCGCATTCGTGCCAGCGCACCACGGTCATCGCAGCGTCGTGTTGCAGCGTGTCGCGCAGCACCGTGCAATCGGCATGCACTGCAAAGGCGGTCAGCACCGAATCCTGCGGTGAGTTGTAATGGTTCGAAACGCCATCGCCCATACCACCCGAATAGGGAACGCTTGTATCCTGGTAACTGTGGATACTGATCACCGGGACCGGTCGGTTGGGCTGACACACATCGATGTTCATGCTCGCCGAGACCGGAGCGATCGCCGCGATGCGCTCGCTCAGTTCGCAGGCCAGCCGATAACTCATGAAGCCTCCGTTGCTCATTCCCGTGGCGTAGATGCGCACGGTATCGATCGAATGGCTCGTGATCAGCGTGTCCAACAACGCGTCGATGAATCCCACGTCATCGATGCTGTTGTTCATAGCATAGCCGCAGCAGCCGCCCGCGTTCCAGGTGCGGATATTGAGCGCACCACCAAGTCCATCGGGATACACGACGACGAAACCTTCCTGTTCCGCCTTCAATGTCAATTGCGACTGGTTCTCCACCTGCGTTCCGCTGCCGAAACCACCGTGCATGCAGATCACCAGGGGCAGCGGGGTGATGCCATCGTAGATCGAAGGCAGGCGCAGGGTATAGCTGCGCTGCAAGCCCCCTACAGTGATGGTGTCAGCTTGTGCAATACCCGGAACGCAGAATGGAAGGAGCAGTAGGAAAGAGGCAAGTCGCATCATGTCCGTGAAGTTACATGCATGGACGCGGCTGGCTGGTAAAGGTTCGATCGTTCCATTGACCCTGCCCCGATGGATCGAGTATGACACGCCTGCCATCCCTTCCAGATACTGGAGTCCCTTGTGTACCCCAGACCCTGCACTTAACTCAGACTTGCCATGCTCTTCAGGCAATGGTCAGGTAATGATGAGGAAGGCGATCGATCGCGGAAATACGGCCAGGGTTCCTTTGTGCCAAAGAGAATGACAAGATGAAAAAACGATACGCCCTCTCTGCAGCCCTGCTTTTGGCGGGCCTTCATGCAGAAGCCCAATACACCCTTCAGTTGCTTCACGCCTCCGATCTGGAAGGTGGTGTCAATGCCATTGGCCGGGCACCGAATTTCGCCGCCATCATGGATGCCTTGGAGGAAGAGGAGGTGAACACCATCGTCCTCAGTGCGGGGGACAACTATATACCAGGTCCTTTCTTCTCCGCTTCCGGCGATCTCACCCTGCGCCCTGTGTTAAGGGATGTGTACGATGTGCTGTATGGTGGTATCGTGCCGAACAACCTGCGGGAGGATATCGGCCGCACGGACATCACCATCATGAACGTGATCGGTTTTGATGCCTCGGCATTGGGCAATCACGAATTCGATGCCGGGACCAATTTCATACAGGTGATCATTGGTGAACAATTCTCTGGTGGCGAGGTGCGCTGGTTGGGAAGCCAGTTCCCCTACCTGAGCGCGAATCTGGACTTCAGTGCAGATGCAGCGATGAACGGTATGTTCGTGAACACCATTGAAGCGAACACCTTCTTCGAAAGCAACCCGAACACCATGATGCCCGGTGAGAAGAAGAGCCTTGCACGGGGCACGGTGATCGAGCGTGGCGGCGAACTGATCGGCGTGCTGGGTGCGACCACACAGATGCTTGCGAGCATCTCCTCGCCCGGGACCACCGAGGTGTTGGAACCCGGCGCAGGCACCAATGACATGGCAGCCCTGGCCGGACATCTTCAACCGGTGATCAACGAACTGATCGCCCTGAACGTGAACAAGATCGTATTGGTCAGCCACCTGCAACAGATCCAGCTGGAAGAACAACTGGCCGGACTGCTTTCCGGAGTTGATATCATTGTGGCAGGAGGCAGCGATGCGATCCTGGCCAACGATGAAAGCCATCTGTGGCCCATGGATCAAGGCAATATCTACGCTGCCTATCCGCTGCTGTCGGTGAATGCTGACGCCGATCCCTGCCTCATCGTGTCCACCAACGGCGAGTACACCTATGTCGGTCGACTGGTGGTCGACTTCGATGCCAACGGTGTCATCATTCCATCCAGCATCGATGGCTTGGAGAGCAAACCCTACCGCGCCGATCTGGCCGCTGTTGAGGCACTGCATGGGGACAGCGCCACCGCCTTCGCCACGGGTACGAAGGGGGAATTGGTCCAGCGCCTGGTGAATGCGGTACAGGATGTGGTGATCGCCAAGGATGGCAACATCATGGGCCGCAGCGATGTTTACCTCGATGGCCGCCGCAGCCAGGTGCGTACCCAGGAGACCAATCTGGGGGACATCACAGCCGATGCCAATCTTTGGGTGGCCCGATCGTATGACACCACCACCGTGGTCAGCATCAAGAACGGTGGCGGCATCCGTGCCGAGATCGGTCAGGTCACGGAGACCACGCCCGGTGTATTCGAGTTCGGACCAACACAGGCGAACCCCTTAAGCGGAAAGCTGGACACGGAGATCAGCCAGTTGGATATCGAGAACAGTCTTCGTTTCAACAATCGCTTGAGTTTGCTGACGCTTACCGCGGATGGTCTGAAGCAGGTCGTTGAACACGGCATCGCGGCATGGGCACCCGGTGCCACGCCGGGAGCGTTCCCGCAGATCGGTGGCATGAAGTTCAGTTTCGATCCCACCCAAGCCGCAGGAAGCCGGATCGTGTCGCTGGCGTTGTTCGATGATGCAGGCATGCTCACCGATTCGGTCGTCTATCAAAGTGCTGTAGTTGGCGACCCCGATCGGGAGATCCGCATTGTGACACTGAACTTCCTGGCCGGTGGCGGAGATGCCTATCCGTTCGTAGCCCTGGGCAGCGATCGCGTCGATCTGGATACCGTGCTGACGGACGCGGGTGATGCCACCTTCACAGTACCCGGCAGCGAACAGGATGCACTGAGCGAATTTCTACTTCAGTTCCATGCAGTGGTACCGTATGCCCAGGCGGAGACCGCACCGATCCTGGACCAAAGGATCCAGATCCTGAGCATTCGGGATGATTCGGTGTACGACTTCACTACAGGAGTTTCCAATGCGCCAGCAGGTAACGAGTTGCGTGCCTACCCGAATCCGGCCAACGACCGGCTGATGCTTGAGTGCACGACACCGCTACTTGGAGCCCAGGTGTATTCCATTTCCGGACTGCACTTGTTGGACCTGCGGAACATGTCGAACAGCGTGGATGTGAGTGGCCTGCAGCAGGGCAGCTACCTGCTACGCTACACGACAGCGGAAGGTCATGGCGTGGTCCGTTTCTCCGTGATGCGATAAGTTCCTCATTGACCTGAACAAGGGGCGCGATGCAATTCGTGCCCCTTGTTCGTTGTAGGTGCATGCGGTGATCCCATGACGACCATCGCAGGGATCGCGATCGTTCCGGACCGGTGTGCTACTTGGTGCCTGGCCCACACTCCCCTCATCGCACCAGCGTCACATGCCCGGTCCTCTCCCGGCGCTGCACCGCTTCACCATCGTGCCAGGAGTAGCCCAGTTCGTACACCAGCACAGTATTCGGCAGCTCCATCCCTTGCACGGTACCGTCCCAAGCCGATACAGGATCGGAGAACTCCACCAAACGCTTTCCCCAGCGATCATACAGCGCCAGGCGGAAGTCCAACAACTCGCAATCGAATTTCGGTCCCCAGTGGTCGTTGATGCCGTCACCATCCGGGGTGAAGGCATTGGGAATGAAGAAGGGGCAGCGGCAATTGCGCGTCAAGACCATCAGGGAATCACTGACGAGGCAACCGTTCGTCAGCAGCATGTCGACCCGGACCTGCCCAACCTCCGCGGCGACATGGATGCTGTCCGTGGTTCCATCATGCCACAAGATCGATACGGCATCACTGGCATCGATCCCCAACAGCACACTGTCGCCTTCGCAGATCGAATGGTCGGGTCCCAGGTCGATGGTGCGCGCATCGATCGTCACATGGACGGTATCGAATAAGGTGGTACACGGCAGGATCATCTGCACGGAATAGCTGCCGCTTTCCTCAACCACGATCGTCGGACCGGTCGCACCTGTACTCCACAGGAATTGCGCCTCGTGGAAGGGATGTTCCCACACGGCTTCCAGGGTGAGGGATGCCGCGCCGCATACCACGGTGTCAGCCAACACGATCGGATCGAGCGGAATGGGGTCGGGGTAGGTGTCCCAATTGTTCGGCAGCCCCCAGGAGCCGATGCCGGGTGCGATGGAGGCGAAGGCATGCTCCACTGTGCAGCCGGTCCCGATCACGTCCGGTTGGGTGATGCATGTGATGTACTGTGCGCCGTCGAGCCGGGCTGCATAGATCCTTCCGCCGTGGCGCTGCAAGGTTCCGATGGCGGGACTGTTGGCCGTGGCCACTTCCAGTTCGCTGGCCATGGGGTCGGCAGCGCCCAGGTCGTACTGGAGGATCGCACTGTAGGCGATCCCGCTGAGCAGCCCATAGTCCGATCGATAGAGAAACTGGCCGTTGGGCGAAAAGCAGATGCCATAGGTGTAGACCACGTCCTGTGGACCGGGGATCCGTGTATCGCTGTACGCTTCCGTCAGGATGCCGGTGAGGTTGTCGAAGTCCAGCATATCCATGCGCACTTCATGCGTGAGATCAGCGTTGTAATGCGCCCATACGCTGGCGAGGCGATCGCCCTGCGCGGAGAACTGCATGCATCCTATGGCGGATGTCCGCCCATCGCCGGGGTCGTTCATCATCGGTCTCCCCGCATTGCTGATCACCGGCCCCTCCACCCCGGTGCAGGTAACGAGGTAGGCGAAGTAGGTGGCGTTATCCCAGCCGTGTGCCACCACCCACACATCCGTACCGTTCGCATGGCGCGTGGCGCTCAACTTCTCCACCACCGGTCCAGCCAGCTCCACGTTCTTCACGCTCACATCGCCCGATCCGCCCTCCAATGTCATGTCCACCAACGACCACGCCAGCCCATCGTATACACCGCCTGCGATCAGGAGCTGGGCGGGCGTGGTGAAGATGTAGTAACGATCTCCATCCGCAGGGTCGGGCACGATCAATGCGCTTTGCGAGGAACTGAAGTGCCCGGCGAGGCCGGTACCATTCGGCATGACCACTTGATCGGCATTCCAGACCGTTCCACCGTTGGTGTGGAACAGCAGCTGACCATTCTCGTCGGAAATGCCGGCCACACCTTCATCGGTCTGCATGGGCGATCCCCCGATCGGCGTGGGTGTATCGGTAGCCATGTCCAACCCGGCGTTGTAGCCGAAGAACCAGTTGCGGTACTGCGGCTGTGCACACAGCAATACTGACAGGCACAGGCCACTGATCGTTATGGTATTTCGGAGCAACATGGTCCGACTTGTTGACGTTCGGCGCGGATGGTACGCTGCCCCGGCAAGGACGAAACGTGTGCAACAATGACAGGTGGTTACTGTGCCGCGAAGGACTTCCCTCTGTCGCCGCCGGAACGGGCAACATCAAGCCACACTTCTTCGTGGCGATACGCTCACCCCCGCATGCCCTCCACCGTGCGCACTGGCACCGCCTTGTTCCCGCATGCCTTCACAGTACGCTGCGCTGTGGGCATTGTCCCGCTGCGTTGCACGTCCTGCTCACAAGGCGCCTCACGTTGTTGTAGGGTGGGCTGGCCCTCCTTCGGCTTGGGCACACCGCGTACCGGTATGCAGTCCATGAAGGCCAGCAGCAATACCGCGCTCAATAGTTGGGGCTTGTAGTCCATGGTTCCCGTTTGTGACGAAGTTGCGAAATGCATCCCTTTCACCATCCGCAAAGTGAGGAACGGTGCATCCCAGCGGCGGAACGTGTGTCGTTGTGATGGTCGGTTCACATGCGCAACCTGCGCACCCAACCATCCGTCACTGCCCGAACACCAGGGCCCCAAAGCCAAGATCCGGTGCGCCAACGGAGGCACCGTGCATGGCGATCGGAGAACGATATGATCCGACGATGTGCGAGGCCAGCCGCTGTATCGCACAGTTGTGGCAAGGGATCCGACGGTGGCGAACCAGGCCGTGGAAGAGGAACTGCAGCGAAGGGGCTATTAATCGACGTTCCGGAGTGCACAAGGACAGGTCTACCGGCTGCACGCTTCCATGCAAAGTCGCTTTCTATCTTGCAGCGGATGACCCTGGCGCTCACCGATGCACAGATCGTAGCCGCATTGGCGAACGGCGACCAGCTCGCACAGAGCCGTGCAGTGCGGTCTTTGCTGGCCCAGATCCGACCGAGCATCCAGCATTACGTCGGAGCCAACAATGGAACACCCGAGGACGGTATCACCATTGCGAATGAAGCTGTAGTGGTGCTTTGGGAAGCGCTGATCAGCGGAAAATTCGTCCTGCACGCGGAAGTGAAACTTTCCACCTGGTGCCACCGGGTAGGCATGAACCTATGGCTCAAGGAACTACGCCGGCGCAAAGGGTTCAGTGATAACCTGGGCGAGGGTGGCGGTATCCAATTGATGGATCCGACCACACCGCTGGACCTGATCACCGCGTTGGAAGAGCATCAACTGGTCTCCGCCGAAATGCAGCGCGCCTGGCGTGCGTTCAAGAAACTCGGGGCTGGATGCCAGCAACTGTTCCAAGCCGACCTGGAAGCCCGGGGAGAAGCGATGATCATGACCGAACTGGGCATGACGCACATCGGAGGGGTGAAGGTGAAGCGCCACCGCTGCAAAGCCAAATGGATCGAACTTTATCATCAGGAAGGAGGAAGGAGCGCCCATGGATGACGACCGCGAAATAGCGCGAGGAATACGCGTGCAAGCCTACGTAGCGGGCACCTTGTCCGCGGATGATCGTGCGCAGTTCGAGCGTGAACTTGCGGTGGATCCTGCGTTGCGTGAATTGGTGGCGATGGAGCAGTTGCTATCGGGTACGTTGGAACGGCAAGGTGAATTGCGTTTCCGGGATGTGGTGCAGGAGGCCTCCGATGCCCTTTCCAGGGAGGACGGAACCCACCAGGGCACGGTGGTGCCGATACAGCGGAAGATGGCTTGGGTCTGGTGGGCTGCTGCAGCGTGTGTGGTCGGTGTGTTGTTGGTGGCGCAATTGTTCAAAGGTCCTTCGAACCAGGCTTTGGCACAGGCCTATGCGGAGGCTTCGCTACCCGTTGTTCGCAGCGGAGCGGAAGCCGAACAATACAGCGGGGTGGAAGTGTTGGACCGTGCGCTGGACCAGTTGCGAAGCGGAGATGCCGCTGATGCATTGCGCACCCTGCAAGGCGCCGGGGCGCTCGGACCTGGATCCGATTGCAAGCACAACTGGTTATTGGCTTTGGCCTATTTGGGCAGTGATCGGGAGGATGAAGCGGATGCCGCCTTGGCGTACGTGATCCAAGCAGCCTGCTACCCCGAGGCCAGTCTCGCCAAGCAGTTGAACGCCGAGCGCTGATCAGGCCGCGCTCGCCGCACGCCGCCGCATTCGCTGCACGATAAAGCCACCGCTACCTAGCAGAAGCAGGCCTATCACCATCATCCAAGGCTTGATCGGTGACCGTTTCCTGAGATGCACGGGTTCATTGTCACCGATCAGTATGAACGCAGCCCAGTGGCTCGGCGGCGCATTGGGGTTCTCCCTGCGGTACCAGCGCTTGGCCTCCGCCAACGCATCGGCCTTGCCCAAACCATCGGCCAAATGCTCGTAGAACTTCACCATGATGTCCTTGGTGGCACGGTCGTCCACCTTCCAGAGGGATGCGACAACGTTGGAGACACCAGCGTAGTTGAACGCTCTGGCAAAACTCATCACTCCTTCGCCGCGCTTGTATGGACCACGGCCAGTTCCACATGCACTGAGCACCACCAGATCAGCAAAGAGATCCAGATCTTGCACCTCGTCCAAATACAGCCGTCCATCATTGGGCGAATTCAATTCGCTTATTGAACTTCGGGCACCATACAGGTATAGGACTGAGCGCTCTGGGCGTGCATCATTTGCGACGCTATGCGTGGCAAATTGCAAGATGCGCACCTTCCGTGCTTGCGCACGAACATCACCCTCGGTGGCTTGTTCAGCGATCCGTGCCTCCCCGCCCAGTACTTTGGCTGCTTCCCTGACCTCCTTTATGGTCCCAAGCAAGTCGGTGTAAGCAGCCGGTTCGCTACGCAAAGGCCCTTCTGCATCCACGTCGTCGAGATCTGTTCGGAGCGTTCCGAAATGGCCTGGAGCGTAGCCCATGTAGTTGTCAAGCGCTGAGGAGCGATCCGAACGGCCAATGGATCCGCCAGCCGACAGCCCATAGTATATAGTGCCCCCTTCCCGATCAGTGATCAGATCGGCAGGTGCAGCGACACCGGGATCTAGAATCAGGTCGAAAGGAATACGCCACAGCAAGCCATCGGGCACCACGCGGATCTGCCGCTCTTGTCCCCTCAGAAGGGGAGCCACCAGTCTACGGTGAATAACCCTAGACGGCGCTGAATGCGCATTGCTCGGTCCATGTTGAGCAAGTCCCTCGATCATCTCGCTAAGCGGTTCATGGAGGTCTGCCCTCGAGGTCCGCAGATAGAGCAGGGTGTCATTATGGATCCCCAAAGCATGATAGTCCTTTTCACCTTCGAAATATGAGATAACGCATGCCTGAGATACCAGTCCGTTGCGTACCGATGCCACGGAAGGTGTGTTATCGTGGTACACATGATGGTAATGTGTCGGGTGTGAACGCTTGAACCCCTCCCTTAGGGCGAGCAATTCTTTTCGCAATACTTCGGTGCTGTCAAGCGGAATGTCTGGCACGTGCTCCGCTCGATAGAGCTTTTCTTCCAGGATGCCAATGGCTTCGAGGGTCAGTTGGGCGTCCGTCGGAAGAGTCTTCGTCCAACTGAGCTTGCTCTTATCGGCAAGTGCATTTCTACTGCATTCCATGAATGCGAGGATGTTGTCCGCGTAAACAGGATCTTTCTTGCGTTCAAAGGCGATGGCGTTCGTTTCGATCGCCGTTCCGAACAAGTACCATAATACGCCTGACACTTGTGAGCGGTTGGTAAGGTCGACGGAAGCCATCAATGCCTTTACCTGTTCCAACGCCCTGCCATACTCTTCAATGCTACGCAACAATGCGTCCGACCGGCCCGTGGAATCAAAACTTAAGCGATGGGCCTGTGCGATCATGGCATGCAACTCGGCGGAACGTTGGAAGTAACTGCTGGCAGCTAATGCACCATGTCCCATGGGTGGTGGTTCGACCACTTCCTTCAAAAGCGCTTTCGACCGATGGAAGAGTATTTCAGCCTCGTTGGGATCACCTTCCATGAGGTGCAAGGCACCGCGTAGAGCGATCAGCATCGGGGTGCCGGGGAATGCACCATGCGCACGAAATTGCGGATCGGTCAGATGTGCGTCAAGAATGAAAAGGGAAGAGTCCAGATAGATTCGTGCAATGGGATAGTTCCCTGCGTGAAAGGCCTGCATCGCCACATTGCCGTAGGCAGCGCACCATTCAATGGGGCTTTGGTCCAGAACCTCCAAGGCCAGTGGCAGTGCGTGTAATGCGTGGGACAAGGCTTCCTCGTTGCGAGAAAGCCGGGTATAGGGATCCTGCAAAACAGTGTGTGTACGAAAGGCGGCTACTTTCCATTCTATGGCTGCCCGCGCATCCGCGCCGCGCAATGCTCGGTCTACACGGGCCAAGGCACTGCGCCCAAGCTGGATGGCTGTCTCCTGTTCACCGAGATCGCTGAATGAAAGGGCGAGATTCACTTCCGAATTGAGCAATAGCATGTCCCGGTCATATGCGGCTGAAACCCGTGTGGCAGTATCTTCCAATACCGCCTTCGCGCGCTTTGCCAGTTCCACCGCCCGACCATGATCCCCCATGGCCTGGCTGAGAACGGCCATGTTGTTATGCATGAGTGCCCTGTCGAACGGTTTTGCCCCTTTCACACGCATCACGGAATCGGCCGTCGAATACAGGTGCATTGCAGTGTCCAATCGCCCCTGCACATTATAGAGGTTCCCCAAGTTGGCAATGGCCTTGCCCAATGCGTTCACTGTATCCGGGTTCATTAGTTCCCTCCATGCGATACAATGCCTCCATGCCTGGATGCTGGCTTCGATATCACCAGCACGGTCCAGGGTGCGGGCCTTGTAGAACCATACGCTCCCAATGCCCGCCGTATCGTTTGCAAGTGTAAGAATGGTCAGGGCTGAATCGAATAACATGAGCGCACTGTCCAATTCGTTCCGTTTCACCAGTTCCCGGCCTTGGCTCTCAAGGCTCAGTCCGGCACGGATCGCCATAGTGTCGGTCACGTATGTGCTACCCTGAGCCGGTATTGGAAGCGAGGTAGTTCGATCAATACAACCGATCAGGCTCGGAACTGCGAGCAAGCTGAGCAAGACAAGATGGAATGGCTGTGTCTTTGCTATCATTGGGGAGCGGCCATGTTTCTCGCCGTTATACTCAAGTCATCACGAAGTAAACACCTTTTTGATACTGCGCAACATATGAATAAGTGGCTTGTCGCATGGTAGATAACACCCTGCCGGGTTCAGATGTACTGTTGTGGGCATCATTTCGCATCGCAATATGAGGATGCTCCTTGCCCCAGTAGGAGGAAGACAAATAATGGAAGAAGGGATGACAGCGTTGCTATATCATCAGTTGAGCCAGTGAACCTTCATGCGAGTGGCGAGTTCATCTCCGACCAGCGAGCGTATCCATCAACTTCCTGATGCCTTCGTTAGTTGTCGCGGCTCGGAAGTTTGCCTTTGCTGCTCCCACTTTCCTTTTGATCTCTGAACCGGAGGTCCGTCCCTGAACTATGGCAATGTCTACCACTTCATCGGCAACCATCAACACAACATCACAACCCTTTTCCATGGCCAGTTCGGCTAGCCCCCTCGCAGCTTCATTTTGGAGATACTTGCCTACTGCGGTGGCACCTGCAACAGTACCGCAAACTGCGGGACCGGATGGAGGTATGTAGACCACGGCGGTTGCGCAGATATACGTCCCCATCATTGGCTGCTCACCCATCAAGGTAAGTGAGTCGATGGTAGCCTTGGCGATCACTTCGCAAGTATGGCTCATGGATGAAGGAGTTTGAAGGTTCGTTTGCTTGGTCGGATCAATTCATACTATCTGAGTTCCACTTCGGTCAGTTGGCATGTCCCAGCGATCATCACTGATCGCAAGGTGGCCATGGCACCTTTCCGACCTTCCACGGTCAGAATAACCAGGTCCCGTGCAACTTGAAGGCGAACGCGCCGGAGCTCAAGTTGATCATGGTGGGAAGGCCATTGTCATAGCTGGCCATGTTGATAGAGGAGTCCAGCATGACCTGGTCCTGCGAACCATCCTCGTCCATGATCTTCAGATCGTATAGGATCGCGCAATTCAGGCTGAACGGGAAATGCGCCGGGTCGTTCTGTGCGTTGTAGGTGTAGTTCGTGCCTTGTACACAGTTGTTGTACGTTCCGGTCTCGGCATGGAGTGTCGTTCCTATACCGAAACGGAAGTATATATCAGGACCGGTACCGTCGTTGTCCCAAGCATATGAGACCTGGTTCTGGTTGTACGTTGCAGGCCAGTTGGTCAATACGATCTGCGTGACCCTGAATGCCGAAGGTATATGCTGGTTCTGGCAGTTCGTTCCGTAGAAACCGGAAGGACAGTCGCACTGGCAAATGGAGTTCACGGCACCTCCATTCATGCATGTGATCGTGCATGTGGTGGATGGAGGAATACTGTCATCGTCCTTTTTACACGAGGAAAAGGTGGCCAACATGCACAAGCCGATAAGGGGGGCTTTCTCGAATCGGCGCCGGAATAATCTTCTCTTGGGAATCACGACTATTGGGGTTAGGATGTGCGGTGCAAGTGCGTGTCGATAGAGCCAGGATGGGATCGGTCGCACTATTCATACCGTGCGGCGATGAATAGTTATCAAAGAGACCCCTGTTCCAATGTCACGTGCACTTCACCATTGATAAGGAACATGCGAATGGTACCCAAGGAAGTCGCCGGATCGATCACCAACACCCTGCTCACCGCCTTCCTCACCCGGTTCCGGATCACCCCTAGGATCGGCCGTGCACCGTACTCCTCATTGTACCCTTCATCAATGAGCTTCTCGCGCGCTTCGGGTGTGATCTCCAGCGCGATGCCCTGTTTCTCCAATCCATTCAGTACCTCTTTGCGCAGATGGTGGTCGAAGATCTTTGTGGCGGCTTCGCGGCTGATGGGTGCGAAGGGCACGATGTCCACATGGGCCACGAAGCGGCCGATCAACTCCGGACGGAAACCTTCCGAGCGGCCCAGTATGTCGCTGAGCTCATCGGTGGTGGGTGTGCGGCCTTGTTTGAAGATGTCCACGATGGGCCGCGCACCGATATTGCTGGTGAAGACGATGAGCGCATTGGAGAAATCACCGCGGGTGCCTTTGTTGTCGGTCACGAATCCTTCACCGAGGATCTGGAGAAAGAGGTCGAAGATCTTCGGGTGGGCTTTTTCGATCTCGTCGAAGAGCACCACGCTGTAGGGCTGGCGGCGAATGCGGTTCACCAGCATGCCGCCCTCTTCGTAGCCGACGAGGCCGGGCGAGGTGCCGATGAGCTTCTGCACATCGCGCTCTTCCTTGTACTCGCTCATGTCAAAACGGATCAACGCGTTCTCATCGTTGAACAGTTGCTCGGCAATGGCCTTGGTCAATTCTGTTTTGCCAGTTCCTGTGGGACCCAGGAAGAAGAAGGCGCCTTTCGGTTTGCCATCGCGAGCCATGGGGCTGCGCGCATCGATGAGGCTTTCGGTCACGGCCTCCAGCGCGTGGTCCTGCCCCATGATGCGCTGACCCAGCACCGCCGCCATGTTCAGCAAGCGCTCACGTTCGCCACTTTGCAAACGGCCGATGGGAATGCCCGTGTTGTGCGACACGATGGACATCACATCGGCGACCTCCACCTGATCGCGTGTGGCGGTCGCCCGATCTTTCAACAAGGCGATCTCCGCGCTCAACCGGTCTGCGGTGGACATGCCGGAACGCTTGCCATGCTCTTCGTCCAAAGTGGCCAGCAGGATCGGGCTCAGGGATCGGTGCATGCGCGCTTCGAACCAGGCGAGGTCCTTGTTCATATCCGTGTCGACCTGGTCGGTCGGCGATACGGTTGCATGTTCGTTGGTGAGTTCAGCTAATGTGCGTTCCAGCTGTTCGAGATCACCCGCTGCGGTATCCTTCATCAAGCGCACGGCGCTCATCGTCTGGTCCATCAGCCCCACTGCGGATGCAGGCAGGCATCGATCCTTCACGTAACGCTTGGCCAGTTCCACAGCCGCTGTCAGCGCATCGTCACCGATCTTCAGTCCGTGGTGCTTTGCGTAGCCCGGCGCGATGGCCGCCAGCATGCGCACGGCAAGCTCAGCGTCCGGTTCCTCGATGCGCACCACGCCGAAACGGCGGGCGAAGGCATCGTCCTTCTCCATGTATTTGCGGTACTCCTCGTTGGTGGTGGCAGCGATCACGGTAATGCCGCCGCGTGCCAGTTCGGGTTTCAGGATGTCGGCCAGGCCTTTTCCGGCGGAGCCCTGCGGATCCATCAGCACATGCACCTCGTCGATGAAGAGCACTGCGTTGGTTACCTGTTGCACCGCGTGGATGATCTTCTTCAAGCGGTCCTCGGTCTCGCCCTTGTAGCTCGCGCCAGCCACCAAGGCACCCAGGTCCAGTTCGAACACGCGTGCGCCTTTCAATCGTTCGGGCACATGGCCTTGGATGATGTTCAGTGCGAAGCCTTCCACCAGCGCGGTCTTGCCCACACCAGGCTCTCCCAGCAACACCACATTGGGCGTGGTGCGCCGCCCAAGGATCTCCACCATCTGGCGCACTTCCTTGTCGCGGCCCAGGATCGGGTCCAGCTTGCCCGCTTCTGCCTGCGCGGTCTTGTCGGTGCAATAGATGTCGAGCACACCGGGACCTTTGCCCGTTCTCCCCGAGCCCGCCGCAGCCTTGCCATTTGTTTCGCTGCTCGGGGCATTGCCGAAGAGCTCCAGCACCATCTGCTCGGTCAACGGGAAGGTCTGCAACTGGTCCTTGGTGAATGCCAGTCCGGGACGGCAAAGCGCGGCGAGCAGTGCGGCGTTCTCTCCGTTAACATTGTCCTTGCCGAAGCGTGCGGACAAGCGCCTGGCCTCTTTCAGCACATCGTCCGCCGCGATGCTCGGCTCCGGTTCGGTGGGTGAACCCTTTGCCTTCAGCGCACCCTCCATGCGCACCTCGGCCCAGTCGCGTGAATAGTTCAGGTCGATACCCGCACTTTCCAAGGTGGCGCACAAGCCGGATCCTTCGTGGAGCATGGACCAAAGCAGGTGGGCGGGCTCCACGTTGGCGTGTGCCAGTTCAAGGGCTTTGCGGGGGGCGATGGTGTTCATGGGTAGTGATCATCCTCAGGCACCCACTACCCGGAATAGCCGCGTGGCCTTGGCGCTTCGATGGACTATAAACTGCGGAACAGAACTGCCAATAGGAGCGTTTGGATAGTCCTCGGGCTTCCCTATGGGTATGACCTTGACCAGGCTCATATCACCTTCTCGTGTAAACGCCCTGCGCAGATTGCCCACAGCATGATCGAATACGCGGTCCGAATACCCGTAATGCAAGTTTCTCTGCTCGGGTGATGGGTTCGTCGCTCCGAACATGGATAACGAGGTACGTGTGGAACCCCACGACTCGATCTCCATAGGCATCTCATCGAATCGCCATATGTACGCACCTACCTTGAGGGCTCCGGTATTGAACCCTAGGACCTTCTCCAATTCGCTCACCGGCTTATCTCGAATGAAGTGCAGTAAGGTCACGCATCCGGATTGTGCCTTGGTCTCCTGTTGGTCGTTGGTCAATTCTATCCACATGATATTACTGGGGGTTTCGTTGTTGCAAGTACCTCACAGGCTCCAGTATGAGAGCGGGACTATTTCTTTCTCCTTGGATACCATGACGGCACCCTGACCAAGAGCCTGGCCTCACCATACATTATGAAGGTTGCCGCTTTCCCTTGCGCCACCAAGTTCTGTGCGGATTGATGCACGCATTGGGTCTTGATGTCCTTTTCCGGGTGCCAGTCGTACGCGTCGATCACTGTCAGGTGTGCATCAACCATATCTTCATCGATACGCGCAATGGTCCATGAGATGTTCATGGCGCCGATAGCGAGCCTCCAGTCATTGATGGAATAATCATCCTGGACGATATTGATTACGCCATACTTTCCAGTTTCTGCGCCAACGTCCCGAATATTTTGAAGAATCCCGATTCTGACCCTTTGTTGGACCTTGATGTCCATATTGACGAGACGTTGTAAATCGATCTTGACAGTCCCGCCTATATTCTTCATGAAATTATCTAGATGCTGACGGGCCACGCCATCATATGTCATTCCTAACCATTTGGCCAGCCGCAAGACATTGGTATCAGACAGTAAGGCACACGCTTTTTCGATTTTATCCTTATCAAGAAAGTCGGACATGCTCATGGTCTTTGAGTCGTGAACCTTGTTTCCATCAGGGTATGTTTCATGGTGGGGTCATCATCCCAGTTCATGATGTGCAGAATGTGGTTGTTCGTGGTATTGTTTGCATGATTTCTCTCGGAACGCCCTGTCGAAGTGTCAACGTAGATGATGTGAACGGCTCAGGATCTTCAGTGCTTTGCGGTAGTGTCGTTGCAGGCATGCTGCTCACTGTATTCCTTGCGTCTTCCCTTTCACTGTCACTAGGAGATTGATATACTCCCTCCATACCGCTTCACACTTGCTCCTGCTTCCGTTCGCCTGTTCGTCCAATGCTTTCTTCAAAGATTCAGCGGTCGCGTTCTCCAAGAAACCAGAACTAAAGGTCCGCTCCTTCGTCAGGACCTGTAGTCCTTCAATGCGCCGTTTATCTATTGCAGCGAGCCGTCTTTTCAAATCGTTGATCTCAGCGGCCGCCTGCTCCCGAACTGTATTCACCTCATCAGTACAATCCGCGGTGGAACCTTGCCCGGGGCACTTAACCTCAAGCTTCTTCTCCAATCGGTCGACCTCCTTTTCCTTGTTGTCCATCACATCCGCGATCTGCCCGTAGAATGCATTGAACTTGTAGTATAGTTCCGTGGCATCACTGTCGACCGAATCCTTCTCCTGCCACTGGGGTTCAGTTCTAAGGAAGGTCGCTCGGCCATTCTGCCCTGCCTTTGCATCAGCGGACTTCATGTATTCGATAACGGCCAGTACATCAGAGCGCAGCGCATTGCGTTGAGCATTGGCCTCGAGTCTCCTAACCTTCTCCTTCAATGCCTCAATCGCACGAGAAGATTCTGCAACACCTAAGTGCAGCTTCGTGGTATTGGCTTGAAGGTTTCCCACCACCATTTGCGCGGTCTTCTTTTGTTCCTCAAGGCCACTTACCCCCTTCCTGCTCAACGTCCACGCACTACTCCCGATCAATACCGAAAGCACAAGCACGATCCCGGAAAAGGTGTACACGTTACGCTTGATCTCGATCTCGTTGGAAGGTTTCATTGTTGAGCGTTTGAGGGTACTGTCGGTCTGGTGTGAGGGTGTTATCCGCCGATCAATACCGTAGGTAATCCCGCCACAATACTTCCCCCATGTGCCGTAGTATCGCCCATGCGCGCCGCCGGTTTTCCGCCGATCAGCACGGAGGCACTGCCCTTCGCAATAGTATCCGGCGGGCCGCTGCACACGCAGCTATCACCAGCCCGTGCGGCAGGCATTCCACCTATGAGCACGGTGGGTTCACCGGGCAGCACGGGACCACCCACGTGCGGGCTTTTGCCGTCGAACATCGGACATACGTGCATATCGGTGGCGCGTGCGGCGGGGCTGCTCATGGTTCAGGTGCGTTTTACCCAGAATGTGCGCTTGGCGGTCTGTGGTGGCGGTGCGGGCGGCGCGATCTCCTCGGCGGTGCGTGGTGCTACATCTCGGAGGTTGGCCCGCACTTCAAACCGTTCCAGTTCGCCGAGTTGCGCATAAGCTTGGCGGGTCTGTTCCAGGAAGCGGGTGCAGAGCAGGAGGCTGTTGCCCAGGTCCCAATGCTGGTAGCGCAGCTGCATCAGTTCGTCCATGGTGGCTTGTTGCGCGCGGATCAGGCTGGCCCAGTTGCCGATGCCCTCCACGTGGTCCATCAACTCGGCGCGTTCGGGCATGCTGCGCCAGATCCCGTCCATGGTGAAGGCGAGTTGCACAACCGCCCGCAACAGTTCGTAGGGGTGTGCCATGCCGATCGTGGTATCGGCCTGCACCGGTGCCAGACCGAGTTGTGAGCGCTTGGCCCAATGCACGTAGCAACGGTTGGGGAAGCGTTCTTGGATGTCGAGTGGTTTACTCTGCAACTTGCCGAGCACGTTGCCGGTGTTGCGTACGATCAAGCCCAGCGTGGTGGCCAGGTCTTTCTTCACCCGTTCCGGCGCTGCGAATCCGTCAATGAAGAAACACGGAGGTACGAAGTCGGCGTTCACCACGGCCTTGCCCTGCAACACGGTGAAGCGGGCCACAGGCATCATGGCACTCCGTAAGGCCGCAGCATTGAGCTTCTCCACGGGCAATAGTTGCAACGACACTTTCGGGGTGACAACCGGCTGTCTCGGTGGCTCATCCACGAAGGCGCCCACGCCCTCGCGCTGATCGGGTTGCAGCATGGCCAGGAGGTAGAAGCTGCGGCCTTCGGTATCGTCCTTCAACACTGGAGACAAGTCGTAGGTAATGTGCTGCTCGTGTTCGTGCAACAGTTCTATCCGCGAGCCGTCGCGACAGATGGCGCGGCAGGAAATCAGCCGTGCCTCACGCTCGTCCACGGCCACATCGGCCGGCTCCAGTAAACCGAAATGGTGATCACCCACGCCGCTCATCAGCGCGTCGCGTACATGGTCGCGCACGGCCTGTTCCTGCGCGATGAAATGGTCGCGGGAGATCTTCATCCCGTCCACCCAGTTCATGAACAGCTTTTCGATCTTCTTCATGCGTCTGTGGAATTCGTTCTAGGCTTACGCAATGCAGAATGAACTACATCGAGGTGTTCTTGTTTCGGATCGCGTAGCGCGATGATGGTATCGCCATTTCGTATTCGAGATTGGCAGAAAGTGCGAAGTGGATCGATGCGTCGGTTCCACCGGAACCAACTGGTGCGCTGTCTGTGGAAGTGCCAACCCCATACGTACGTAGCGTTTCCTTGCTCGGCATAGTAGGTGTCAGGCTCATCCTGAAGATCAGCGTGCAGGACCCATTGGAACATGCTTTCAAACGGAAATTCCCGGTCGAACGGGACGTTCTCCACGACCAGCTCCCTATCATCGTCGAAGACCAACCGTAAAGTGGCTTTCGGGAACTTCGGGCTCCATTCATAATTGTGGTATTCCAGCGTTGGATACCAGGGCCGATAGACCGCCACCGGTATGCCGATGTACAGGTCGAACGCTTTCACCCATAAGAAGGGCACCAGGAAAGTGAGCAACGCCGGAAAGAGCTGCCAGCCCTTCACAACTCCGGTGAACGGCAATACACTGGCGAGCATGATGCCGATCATGGCGCTGAGCAGCAAGAGAATGGTGAACCAGAAGTGGGACCACGACCATCTCCGGGTGCGTTCCGGCCACAGTAGCGCACGCCAACCGGCCACTTCGCGATGGAAGAGCACCGCATGTGCGATCCCGGCGAGCAACGCGAAAAGCTGCAGCGCCAAGAAGTCGTAGGCCATCAACGGATCGCTGCTCGCTTTGCCGATAGCGGTGGCCGCCCATGCGCAGAGCGCGAAGAATGGAATGGGCACCAGTGCATATAGCATGGTCGCCTGGTCCACGCCTTCGCCGCGCTTGCGGAACCAAGTGAAAACAGCTGTGCCCATGGCAGCAAGCGCACCCAGCCACCAGTATTCAGCTGGTGTCTCTGGACTGGATATGTCTTGGAGCAGCAGCATGTTCAGAGCCGTGTGTTCATGGCGAGGAAGGACGGGCGTTCCCCATCGCCGAGTGCGAAATCTTCATCGTTGTGATGGACGCGGAAGTGCATCGACACCTCGAGGTGTATCGGTAGCAGGTAGCCGGACATCAGCGTTGCCAAGCTGTGCAACCGGCGGCGTGTGGCGGCGTCGGCCAGAGTGGTGGCGGGGATCTCCAGGACTTCCACTTCCAGCATCGGCCAACCGTCGTGGAACCGGTCGCCGGCCACGAAGTCAACGCCCAACGCGGCACCACCGAGTTGCGCTTGAAGTTGTTCGGAAACCGGCAGTGGTGCTGGCATATGCCGGGTTATGCGCACGGGATGCCCCAGCACATGCGCGAAACAGGCTGCCGTGGCTTTGAGGTCGCCGATGATGCTGTTGGCGTACGGCAGTACGTGGAGCAGACGCTCGCGGTCCTGTTCGTCCAGGTTGCGCGGAAGCATCCACAATGCAGCGAGGGCGTTCGCTTCAGTGTGCCCTGATCCAGAGGCGATCGCGCCATCCGCTTGTGCGCGCAAGGCCATGTGCAAGCGGTGGGCCTCTTGTTCAAAGGGCAGGAAGAAGTCGCGTGCACGCTGTTCGTGGCGGTCTTCCTCCGCGTTACGCTTCATGGACCGGCCAGTACCCGCGCCGTGGAAGATGGCTTCGGGCAATCCGTCATAAAGTCCATCGCGGCGCAATTCCAGGAACATCGTTTCAACCGGGTCGCCGGGCAACTTGGCCATGCGCACCTGGATCATGTCGCGCCGGTGGCTGCGACCGTGCGTGCCTTTCGCGCTGAAGATGATCTCCTCCAAGTCAGTATCGCCCTGCGCAACAACATGTGCAGCCCATTCCTCGGCCAGGAGGTCCAGGTCCGCTGGTGGACGAGGTGGCTGAAGGCTGGTGCTCATGCGTTCTGTTGGTATCGGACACGCACGGGGAGCAGGTCCTTGAATGTGGCGTTCAACTGCAGGCTGAGCTGGTCACAGTGCCCTTGCCATTGCTCGGCGGAAAGGATGTTACCGCGATCGCGCAGGGAAACGGCGATCACACGCGACAAGCCTTCGCCCGAGCCTGTGCCAACGACCACATCGCGTCTTACTTCGATCTCCACGTCGCTGCGCACCGCCTCGGGCAGGGCATTGGTGCAAAGGGCTTTGATCAGAAAGGCGGTGGGCAACGTCTGTCCGCGCGGGCCGATCAGCATGCGCAATCGGTCGTGTTGTGCGCTGCCCTGGGGTGTATCGCTGCCGCCGCTCGGGGGAGCGATCAAGCGGCATTCGGCCAGGTAGGAACCGCTGGTGAGCTGGAAGGCTTTGAGCGCGGGTACCTTCGATGCTGCTTCTCCGTTGGTGGTCCAGTAGTGGATGTGCGTGTTCCGGTGATCGGTGTCGCGCAGGAGGAGGTAGACCGGTGGATAGCCGGGTGAGACCTGTCGTGCCTGGTATTCTTCGATCCACGCGGAAATGGAGGAGAGGCCACGGGCCAGTTCGGTTTCGCCCAATGCAGCGAAGGCGGCTTGATCACTTCGGACAGTGCCCAACAAACCAAGGAGGCGTTCGTACGCCTCGCGCGGGTCCAGCCGTTCCGTGCCGCCGCGCCGAACACTGAAACTCGGAGCGGGTTTGCCGTTGAGGCCCACTGCTCCATTGCGATCGGAGGCCACCACCTGATCGTTGCCATCGACCACACGGTCCACTGCCCAGAACTGTTGCGCGGCGGCCGCGGTTAAGGGCACCAGATGCGATGCCGATGCGGTGCGTTCCAGGAGCGTTCGGTTGAGCACCGGAAAACAGTTCATGGCACATTGCAAACGACCGAGCGCGCGGGAATTCATCGTGCTCGGTACCGTCATTCGCAACCACTTTATGTTGCTACCCAAGGCTCCGACCAATTCGTTGCTGAAATGAGCGGCGAAGGGAGGTGCGGCGGCCGACCGGTCGAACTGGTCGGGCCTACCAAGCGATCGCAGCGTGATGAACTGTGGGTGGTAATAGCTGCAAGCTTCGCGCTCACGGGCCTGCACGGGATCACCCAGCGCCTCGAATGTGATGGCGTGCCGGTAACGTGCTTCGATGCCGCACCGTGCTTGCAGTGCAACATTGCCCCAGTGGAAGGTACATGCTTCAAGTTGCGGGATCAGGGCTTGCGCATCGGGGTCGCCGGTGGGTAGCGAGAAGAACAAGGGAAGACCAATGGAGGGATCGATCCGCTCATTCAACTCCAGGCCGATCCAGAATTCGTTCGCTGGGAGCGCTCCACGATCAGCAGTCGCCACTGGTCGTCGTTGTCCTGTTCGGGCATCGATGGCATGGAGTTGTGTGCCATACGCCACGTGCCGCACAGCGCCGTTGTACAAGCGGAATTCATCCACCGGGGTGAAGGCGAACGCGATACCGGTGCGGTCGTGGACATCCATGTATTGCACGGCATTAAACACGGTGCGCGTGCGATGGGTCCACGTGCCCGGATCCACGGGGCGGCCATGCATGACGGCATGCGCTGGAACGGGTGCAGCGAGGTCCTCGGGCAACAGGGCCTGAACGGCGCTTTCCAAGGTGCGGCGTTGGTGGTCGGCCACCTCTTGTTGCAGCGTGAAGATCTCCTGGGCGAATGCACCCAGCAGCAGGTCCACCAGCGGATCCAAGCGTTCCCGTTCGGTCTCGTTCAACCCCCACAAGCGCTCGGCGGTGCGACGCATGTCGTCCTTGATATGTGCCGGATCGCGGCGCAGGCGGGCGGTGGGCGAAGTGGCCATGCTCAGGTGAGGCGAATGGGATCGATGAGGATGACGCGGCTCAGTCGGAAGGGGCGATCGCCCGGCACCGTGTTGCCCGTGATGGTGAGGGTGAGCTCATTCTGTTCGCGATCGCCTTTTGCGGGAACGAGTTCAACACCCACATCCTGCAAGCGATGCTCGTTTGCCACGATGGCTTCGCGCACATCGCGTTTGAACTGCGCCAGCCACGATTCACCGCGCACCGGTTCGGCGATGTGCTCCCAGATGCGGCAACCGAACGCTGGATTGCCTGGCGTTTCACCCATCGCCGTGCGCAACAACGCAACGAGGTATTGTTCCACTGCCGTTTCGATCCTTCGCTCCTGGGCATGCCCTTCACCATCCATGATGGCCGCCGGGCGAAAGGGGAGCTGGTAGTAGGCGGGCATGGCGGTTTATAGGTGTCGGAACGTTCAGTTCAGTTTGATCAGGCCGCCTTTCACTTCCACCAAGGCCGAGCCATCGATCTTCATGTTCGCTGCGCTGAGGTCGAGTTTTGCACCGGTGTTGATCTCACCTCCGGCTTGTGCATCCACCTTCAGGTCCTGGCATTTCAGTTCGATGGTCTTCGCGTCCAGCACAAGCTTTCCTTCGGTGCGGATGGTGATCGACGGTTGGCTGCCCAAGGCAAGGATCACTTCGTTCTTCCCATCCTTGTTGCGCACCACCACCGATTCCTTCCCAGCCTTGTCGGTGATCAGCACTTCGTTGCCGCCCTTGGTGCGGAATGCTTTCACGTCGTTGCGTTCATCGGCCCATGCGGCATCGGGTTTCGCCTTGCCGTTGAAGAGGCTGCCTGTCACGTAAGGCTGCTCGGGATCGTTGAACTCGAAGTCCACGAGCACTTCATCACCGATCTCCGGGATCAGATACAGGCCACCCTGCTTGTGGGCATGAGCGCTCAGTACGCGGATCCAGGGCGAGAGCTCCGGGCCACCTTGTTGCCAGTGGAAGCGCACCCGCACCCTGCCCAACTTGTCCGGGTCGTCCACCTCGATCACGTGCGCGGATTGTGGATCGCAAACCGGTTGTCGCCAGGCGCTGGTGGGTACCATGTCGTTGGCCGTGGGGATCGCCTCGAAGTGGTTCTGGTAGTTGCCGTTGCTGCTGCTGTGCGACACACTTGTGACAATGAACTCTCCGTATTCAGTGCTGGAGGTTGAACCTTCCTGGGCCACCGGTCCGGAGACCTTGATCAGCTTGCCGGGACGCAGACGGGCATGGTCGCTGACGCCACGCATCACAACAGCCCCGCTGCCGTTGGAGCGTATCCGGGCCGCAGTGCGGGCATCCAGGTCGCCTTGATCGATCACATGCCCCAGCATGGACAGGTCACCCGGTCCGAAGAGGTCCGCTGCCGGATTCTTCAGCAGTTTGCCATAGGTGTCCTCGTTCAACCGGAGATCACTGGTGTCGCCTTTGGCTTTCAGTAGTTCGGCTTGGTTATGGTCCCAATGTTCCAGTTCCAAATTGTTCCGTCGCAGTGCAACGCCAATGTCGAAGCTGAACAGGTTGCCCCCGAAGACGAGTTCCTCCGTGGCCTCGTTCGCGCTTGGCTTGCCGAACAACATGGTGGTGCCATCGAAATAGAACCATTCACCGTAGCGCGCGGCCATACGCGCGAGGAACTGGTGGTCGCTCTCTTCGTACTGCACCACGTAAGGCAACTGCGCGCTGTATTTCGGCGCCACCTGGGTCCGCAACCCGAGGGTAACAGCATCCTTGCATACCTCATCCACGATCTGTTGCAAGGACTTGGCGGAGAAGGATCGGTTCCATCCATCGCCATTGAGCAGGTAGGTGAGACTATACCCGCTTACGGTGATCTCCGGCGAACCACCCTGGCTGCGGCTGAACACCGCATCGGTCACCAGCCCTTCAAAGTGAAGGTCCTTGGATGAGGGGGTCTGCGGGGCGAAATTGATCTTCACCACGGCCTGCTTGCCCAAATACTTTCGCGCTTCGCCGGTGAAGGTTTCCTGGCGGGCATCGTCCAGCGTCATGCGGAACTCGAAGGTGTGGTGCGCGTCCATACGCTGGCCTACGCTCACGTAGGTCACTTTGTGGAGGGTGATCTCCTCCACATCCACAGTGATGGTGCAATCGACCTTGCCTGCCATGGGGTTGGGTGCATTGCACGGCATGCCCGCGCTCACCGAAGACCAAATGCCTCCGATGGATAGTCGCGCGAACGGCTGTGTGCCGCGCTGGAACTCAGGCTGCTTTGTAGCTCTCGTGCTTGGCGTCGCCGATCTCCAGCTTGCGCGCGCTGATCACCACGTTCTCCACCATCGGCTTGCTGTCGGTGGCGTTGAAGCTTTCGCTGTAGCCCACGCAATGGGCATCGCTGAATTTGATGGACTTCAACAGATTGCCCTTGTTGTCGGTCCACTCGATGCTCCCGCTCTTCCGCGTCGTGGGCGAGGTCATCCACTGCGCGAAGGCCGTGCTGTCCGTGCTTTCCAGGCTGAAGTGTACACTGCCGCCGCGCACATCCTCGGCAGGTTTGCCATTGTGGTCCGTTTGGCGTTGCAGGCTGTAGCTCAGTTGCAACAGAGGGAAGTCCTTGCCGTCCAGTTTCAGGGTGGTTTTCATGGGTCTTGGGGTTTGTTGATGAACGTTGGTTTGAATGGCCGCACCTAAGCGGTGCAATACTTTGAATACCGATCGAAGGGCCTTGGTTATCACTGCGCCTCCTTCTCCCACTCAGCGCTGCTTCCGCCGAGCGCTCCCCCGTGTATATTGAAAACACGGGCGGCTTTGTAGGGCACGTATTTGATGTTGATGTCCGTCTCGTCGGGCTTCTCGGCGTTCTGCTGCACGTCCACATCCACCACCTTCTCGATCACGCCAGCGGCGCGCAGGCCGTTCATGAAGCCTTGGATCTCCTTGTGGACATCCTTGCGCATCTCGCCCTTGTTCAACTCACCAGCGCGGCGGTTGCCGTAGTCCATCATCACCTTGAAGATCCAGTCGTCCAGCTGTACGATGTAGTACTTACGCCTCTCCAGCTTGCTGCCGCGGTGCAGGCTTTCATCACCGTAGAACACCACCTGGCCGCGCACCTTTTGCGCTACGATCAGGCCTTGTTCAGCCAAGGCTTCAACCTGTTCCTTGCGCAGGTCCAGCTTCACTTCGCTGGCACCCTTCACCGAGCCGAACTTTTCGCCGAAGGCCGGTTGCGCGATGTTGCCGGTCTCCTTCGCCGCGTAGCGCTTGGCCGCCATGAACATGGAGCCGGGCAGGTACACGGCTTCCACACCGAGCTTCTCTTCGGCCTTACGGCCCTCGATCCACACGGCGGTCATCACGGTGTTCGACAATTCTTTGTCCGCTGCCGCGATGTTCTCCGTAGCGAACTCCTCCTTCAGGTCATCGAAGGTGTCGTAATTGCGGTAATCCGTGTAGAGCCGCAGCATGTGATCGTAGGCCAGTTTACTGTACACGCTCACCACGTCCTTGCCACCGATCATGCCCGGCAATACCAGCGCCCCGATGTTGTTGACCAGGTCGAAGTTGTCATATCGCGCATGGATGAACTGGTGCATGGCCTTGTAGAAGGTCTTGCGGTTCATGTCGGCGATCTGCTCACGATCGGCGTTCAGGAAGAAGAGCTTGCCTTCCCCTGCTTCGCCAATGTTGAGAAAGAACCTGGAGAGCGCACCGTAGCTCTGAGCCAGTTCGCTGGTCTCGTTCAACACGGTGCGCTGGTTGGCTTCCAACGCCGCTGTCACCTTTTCGATCCTCTCCTGGGCCACACGCAACATGTCCTCGACGTTTGCAGCGTCGTTCATGATGCGTTGCCAGAGGCTTGCCTTCGCGGCCAAGAGCGTTCGTTCCTCGGCTTTGGCAGCATCCGTCTTGAAGATCTCGCGCCGCGCCGGTCGGGCGGGGTTCAGTCCCTTGCTTTCGGGGATAGCCTCCTCGAACAGGGTATACCCTTCATAGGCACCCAGCGCTGCGGCCACCTCTTCGATGGAACGCCCTTCGGTGCGGACTTCCTTGGTCTTGAGGGCCTGGGTTTCCGCTGCTTGTTGTTGTTGCTGCTCGTTCATGGTCCGGTAGGGATCAGATCAATTCGTTCTTCATGGAGCCAAGGCCCTCTTGGAAAGTCTTCCGCGCGTCCGTTTCGTTCAGTGCTTCGCGCACGAGGTTGTTGGTCTCCAACACCTCTACCATGTCCCGTAGCTGTTCCAGTTCAGCTTTCAACGCGGACATCAAGGGACTGCTCTCCACCAGGCCGTTCAACTCGAAGTCGCCTGCGTCCTTGAACTGGTACTCTTCGTCAACGGTCCGGCCGTCGGCATCCTTTAAGCGCACCTTCTTGCTGGGCTTGTAGTGGTCGTAGACCGCCTTCTCGCTCTTCAGTTCGGCCACATCAGGCGAACTCGCCTTGGCGTCCGTCAGTTTCATAGCGAAGAGCATGTTGTTCTCCGGGATCTTCGGGATGGCATCGCTGCTTTCATCCAGTCGAATGGGGTGGCCGCCGATGTGGTAGGTGGGCATGCGCTCGTGGTGTTGGTTGTTATGAATACCTGTACACTGTTGCGGTTATCACTCTTTCCATAGTAACTGATGGTAAAGCGGGCAGGACGCGCTCCAAAATACCGGTGCTCCGATCCACGATCTCCGTGTTAGTATCTGTTTCGGGTGAACGACCATTAGACCTCATGAACGACATTATAGACAGCCCGAACGGACATCCCATGGGATAGTACCTGCGCCCAATATTGTCTGCCTATGGGTAGGTGAGTACCAATCAATAGCGTGATACTCCGATCTCTTTCAACGGATGATGTATGATGGAAGGCGATGAGGTGGCTTTTATGCACGCGCAAGAACAACATATCTCCCAGCCGTTCCCCGCAACGCAGGATCATCTCCAATTGGGTGAGGGTGTGGAAGACCGGTTTCTTGGTTCCATCCGTGAAATGCATGCAGCTGAAGCGTTCTTCGGCCTCGGCGTATAGGATGGTTCGCACATCCACCAAGTGATGGCCACGTGCTGCTTTCAGTAGGATCAGGTGGCGGGGTTGGGGAGGTATCATAGGATCGTCCGTTCAGGGTGAATACCGCAAGCGATGGTTCGGTTATCAAGGTCAGTGACAGCGTGTGGAGCATGGCACGTCCGGCTGGGAGCATCTGTTTCATGATCTTCGTCCAGATGTATCTCACGCTCACGTTCGTGGAGATGCATTTCCAACGACCTGTGGAGGAGCGTTGATCCCCGGAAAAGGACTGGTTCCTGCAAAGGCGAACTGTGCGTCCGAGCGCGGGACAGCCCGCCGCTAGGAGAACGCGACGAGCAGAACGCCTCACGTATCAATTGCTCCGGCGAAGGGCACCATGACTGAACGAACGGCCTGGTGACAGGAACCTGTCCAACCGTCCGTCACTCCCCGAACACCAGCGCACCAAAGCCAAGGTTCGGTGCGCCAACGGAGGCACCTTGCATGGCGATCGGAGAACGACACGATGCGACGATGTTCGACCATGACCCCATTAGCAAGCCATCCACACACGCCCGGAATTCGATCGTCTCTTCATCCAATTGTCTGATCTTCTGATCTCTCCCCATGCTGTACAACTTCCTCCTCACCTCCCTGCGCAACCTGCGGCGCAACACCTTGCATACGCTGATCAACCTGCTGGGTCTCGCCACGGGCATCACCTGTTTCGTGCTGATCATGCTCTATGTGCGTTACGAGCGCAGCTTCGACACTTTCCCGCCGCAGGCCGATCGCATCCATCGCGTGGTGGGCGAGATCGAGATGGAAGGGCAGGGCGAGCGCAGTAGCAGCATGGTCTTCGGCCTCGGTCCCACGCTCTTCAACGACCATCCGGAACTGATCGACCGATACTGCCGCTGGTTCGATTTCCAGGACCCGCAGCACACACTGAAGTACGACGACAGCACAGGCACACCGAAGCTCTACACCGAGGAGGGATTCTACCTGGTGGACAGCACGGTCTTCGAGATCTTCGGATATACGCTGTCGCGCGGCGATCCGGCAACTGCGCTGACACAGCCCGGTTCCATCGTCCTCACGCAGGAGCTGGCGCACAAGTACTTCGGCGATGCCGATCCCATGGGCAAGATGATGAAGTGGGACGGTGTGATGGACGTGCAGGTCACCGGTATCCTCGATGAGGTGCCGCGCAATTCGCACATCCGCTTTACCGGGCTGGTCAGCATTTACACCATTCTCCAGTTCTGGAAGAACATCGAGCGTAACAACTGGGTCTGGAACCCCTGCTGGACCTATGTGGAACTCAAGGAGGATGTTACCAAGGCCGAGGTGGACCGCATCTTCCCCGCATTTATTCTGAAGTACTACCCCGATTTCCTGAAGGAGCAGGTGTTCCACCAGTTGCAACCGCTCACGGGCATCCATCTCACCTCGCACCTCGATTTCGAGATGCGCCAGAACGGCGACAAACGCAGCGTGGACATCCTTTGGGCCATCGGCTTCTTCATCCTGTTGATAGCGATCGTCAACTTCATGAACCTCGCTACAGCGCGCAGTGCTTACAGGGCGCGCGAAGTGGGTGTGCGCAAGGCCACCGGTGCTACGCGCGGTCAACTGATCACGCAGTTCCTGTTGGAGAGCACCATCATGAGCGTGCTCGCAGGGATCATCGCCATCGCGCTGGTCCACCTGGCCATGCCCGCCTTCAACACACTTACCGGCGAAGAGATCGCACTGCCCCCGATGCTCGCGCTCCACATGCTCGGTATCGCGCTGGTGGTGGGCCTGCTCAGCGGATCTTATCCCGCCTTCTTCCTCTCCTCCTTCCAACCGGTGGCCGTGCTGAAGGCAAACGCACCCGGCACCTCACACGGACAAGCCCTGCGCAAGGTCTTGGTGGTGGCACAGTTCATCATCGCCCTGGTGCTCATCATCGGCACCGTGTTCGTGCAACGGCAGCATGAACACCTGCGCAACGTGTACCTCGGTTTCGACAAGGAGAACGTACTCCTGCTCCCTGTGCGTGGCCCCATGGCGAATGTCACCATGGCCGTCTACTTTAAGCTGAAGGACATTCCCGGTGTCACTTCGGTGTCCTACAGCAACGACATCATCGGTCGTAAACACAACACCCACGAATTCAATTGGGGCACCATGGAACAGGGTCAGTGGACGTACCTGCCCGCGCTTTACGTCGGTGTCGATTTCAATGAGACCGTGGACCTGAAGCTCGCCGCAGGTCGTTGGTTCTCCCGCGAACATCCCGGCGATGATTCCCTGGGCGTGGTGATCAACGAGACCTTCGCAAAGCAGTTGGGCCACGAGGATCCGATCACCGCGCTCGGCGAACGCATGGACACCCCCCACGGTGACGAACGCATCATCGGGGTGGTGAAGGACTTCAACTTCGATCCGCTGCTGAAACCGGTTACGCCTTTCGTCTTCGACATGTGCATGCCGAACGACTACGAACAATGGATGCGCTATCTCTACCTCCGCTTGGCGCCCGGCGACCCCGCACCGGCCATCGCCCGCATCAAGGCCTTGTGGAAGGAGCACACTCAGGAGTTCCCCTTCGAATACCAGTTCCTGGATCAAAAGCTCGATGAGCAGTACGACGCACAGGGCAGGCTCGCGAAGCTCGTGGGCATCTTCTCCCTCTTCGCCGTCTTCATCGCCTGCCTCGGCCTCTTCGCACTCGCAAGTTGGACCGCCGAGAAACGCACACGCGAGATCGGCATCCGGAAGGTGATGGGAGCGGAGGTGGGCCGCATCGTCCTGCTCATCACCCGCGACTTCCTTCTGTTGGTGCTGTTCGCTGGAGTGGTCGCTGTGCCACTCGCGTGGATCGGAGTGGGACGCTGGCTGGAGGGTTTCGCCTTCCGCACGCCGGTGGATCCGCTGGTGTTCATCGCTGCTGTGCTGTTCGTGTTATTGATCGCCGCGCTCACGGTAAGCTTCCGGGCGTTGAAGGCTGCACGGACGGATCCGGTGAAGGCATTACGGCATGAGTGAGATCAGAGGATCAGAAAATGAGAAGAACAGAAGATGGAATGCCTGACGCCGATGAAGCGTGTTAGCCACAGAGCAACGCACACCACGGAGTATTGTGCTGGGCGGCATCGGT
>JBGTIB010000105.1:0-28617 GCA_041745875.1 Flavobacteriales bacterium
CTTGATCGCCTTGAAGGGCGTCTTCCACTCGGTCATCACGCCTTCGCCGCGTGGGTAGCGGATGCTGAAGGGGCCCTGGTCCGGCAACTGGGCGGTGTACATCAGGTCGCGCAGTTCCTCCTCGTTCATCGGCGCACTCACCACCATGTTGGGGATGCAGCGGAAGTAGGCGAAGTCGAAGTTGCCATGGTGCGTGGGGCCGTCGGCACCGGCCAGACCGCCGCGGTCCAGGCAGAACACCACGTTCAGGTTCTGCAGCGCCACATCGTGTACCACCTGGTCGTAGGCCCGCTGCATGAAGGAGCTGTAGATGTTGCAGAAGGGCACCATGCCTTGGGTGGCCATGCCGGCACTGAAGGTCACGGCATGCTGCTCGGCGATGCCCACATCGAAAGCGCGGTCGGGCATGGCCTTCATCATGATGTTCAGCGAACACCCCGAAGGCATGGCGGGCGTCACCCCCACGATCTTCGGGTTCTTCTCGGCCAGCTCCACGATGCTGTGGCCGAACACATCCTGATACTTCGGCGGCTGCGGGCTCTTGGGCAGCACCTTGATGATCTCGCCGGTCTCCTTGTTGAAGAGGCCCGGAGCGTGCCACACGGTGGGGCTGCCCGCCTCGGCCGGTGCGTAGCCCTTGCCCTTCTTGGTGATCGTGTGCAGGATCTTCGGACCGGGGATGTCGCGCAGGTCGCGCAGCACTTTTACCAGGTGGTCCACATCGTGGCCGTCCACCGGACCGAAGTAGCGGAACTGGAGGCTCTCGAAGAGGTTGCTCTGTTTCAGCAGTGCGCTCTTGACGGCGTTCTCCACCTTCTGCGCAATGCTCTGTGCGTTGGGCCCGAACTTGCTGATCTTACCCAGCAGGTTCCACACCTCGTCCTTCACCTTGTTGTAGGTGTGGCTGGTGGTAATGTCGGTCAAGTATTCCTTCAGCGCACCGACGTTGGGATCGATGCTCATGCAGTTGTCGTTCAGGATCACCAGCATGTCGGTGCCCGCGCCGCCTGCGTGGTTCAGCGCTTCAAAAGCCTGGCCGGCCGTCATGGCGCCATCGCCGATGATGGCCACGCTGTGTCGATCAGCCTCGCCCTTCAGCTTGCTGGCCACCGCCATGCCCAGCGCGCCGCCGACGCTCGTCGAGCTATGCCCCACGCCAAAAGTGTCGTACTCGCTCTCGCTGCGCTTGGGAAAACCGCTGAGGCCCTTGTGGATGCGGTTGGTGTGGAACACCTCGCGGCGCCCGGTGAGGATCTTGTGCCCGTAGGCCTGGTGCCCCACGTCCCACACCAGCTGGTCGTAAGGCGTGTTGAACACGTAGTGCAGCGCCACCGTCAGTTCCACCACGCCCAAGCTGGCGCCGAAGTGACCGCCCTTCACGCTCACCACGTCGATGATGAAATCGCGCAGCTCGGTGCATACCTGCTGGAGCTGGTCCTCGGAAAGGGCGCGCAGGTCGGCGGGCAGGGTGATGCGCTCCAGGAGGGGGTAGGTGGGGTTGGCGCTCATGGGAACAAGGGGGTAGAGGGCAATGAACAAAGGTAACGGGCCAAGGGTTCACGGCGCTTGGGGCAGGAACGCAGTGGAATCGAGATCGGTATTCGGCGCTCAGCACTCCAAGCTGGGCCAACACTCTCGAATTCCTCCCCTTGCAAATATCTTCCATGGAAATTATATTTGTGCCGTCAACGATCGAAGACCACAGGTAACTGCAATACTCACTGCGACTCCGGGTCGGGCCCGGAGAAACAAACAGAAACACCCATGGACCGCAAGAACTTCCTCCGCAAGAGCCTGCTCGGGACTAGCATGCTCGTGAGCGGCGCAGCTGCCGCCCAGTTGATGGCCAATGAGATCGACGAGATCAAGCCGCTCGACCCGGTCGGCTTCGACCACCTTCCCCCAACACCCCCCGAACGCATGGACAACATGGTACTGCACCGCGCCAGCGAGCGCGGCACCGCCGATCACGGTTGGCTCAAGGCGAACTTCTCGTTCAGCTTCGCCAATCACTACGATCCCACCCGCATGCACTTCGGTGTGTTGCGCGTGATGAACGACGACATCATCGCGGCAGGCAAGGGCTTTGGTACGCACCCGCACGACAACATGGAGATCATCACCATCCCCTTGAAGGGCGCCTTGCAGCACAAGGACAGCATGGGCAACACCAGCATCATAAACGCCGGTGATGTGCAAGTGATGAGCGCCGGCACGGGCATCCTGCACAGTGAGTTCAATCCCAACAATGACAAGGATGCGAACACGCTGCAGATCTGGCTCTTCCCCAAGAAGCGCCAGGTGACGCCCCGCTACCAGCAGCTGACGCTTGACCCCAAGGACCGCGTGAACAAGTGGCAGCAAGTCCTCAGCCCGGACCCGGATGATGCGGGTGTTTGGATCCACCAGGACGCCTGGTTCCACATCGGCCAGTTCGATGCCGGGAAGAAGACCACCTACGACGTGAAACGCAAAGGCAACGGCGTATACGCCTTCGTGCTTGAAGGCGGCGCTACCGTGCAGGGCCAGCAGCTCGGCAAGCGTGACGCCCTCGGCGTGTGGGACACTGATGCACTCAGTATCGAAGTGGGCCCCAACGGCGCGGAGATCCTGCTGCAGGATGTGCCGATGGAATTGTCATGAAGTGAAAGAGTGCAAGGGTGAAATAGTGCGAGGGTATATGCCCATCTCCAACGCTCTGGCCCCCTCGCACTCTTGCACTCTTAAACTCTTAAACTCTACCAAATGGAAACAGTAACCACAACAACCACCAAATGGGCCATCGACCCCAGCCACAGCGAGATCCAATTCAAAGTGAAGCACCTGATGATCAGCACGGTCACTGGCAGCTTCAAGGAATTCGGCGCCGAAGCAGAGCTCCCCTTCGACATTGGCTCAGGAGGCGATGACCTCAGCAACGTCCAAGTGAGCTTCTGGGCCAACACCGCCAGCATCTTCACCAACGATGAGAAGCGCGACGCGCACCTGCGCAGCGGCGACTTCTTCGACAGCGAGAAGTTCAAGAAGCTCAGCTTCAAGAGTACCAAGGTGGAAGGCTCCGGCAACGATTGGAAAGTGACCGGCGACCTCACCATCAAGGACGTGACGAAGCCCGTGACACTGAACGTGGAGTGGAGCGGCACGATGAAGGACCCTTACGGCAACACCAAGGCCGGCCTGAACCTGAGCGGCAAGATCGACCGCAAGGAGTTCGGACTGAACTGGAACGCAGCACTGGAAGCCGGAGGCGTGCTGGTGAGCGACGAGGTGCGCATTCTGGCCGAGGTGCAACTGGCGAAGCAGGGCTAAGCACCGCACATCATGAACAAAGGGAAGGGCCTGGCGCAAGCTGGGCCTTTTCTTGTTATCGTATCCGCCTGTTCAGAAAATGCAACCAAAGTGCCTTGGGGCCCCTCGGGTCAGCGAACAACTCCGATAAAACGAGGAACGCCCCGGACGGGCCGGGGCGTTCCAATGGTCAAGTGTTATGAAGAGCTACTCCTTCGTAACCCGTCGCACCAATTCACGGTCCCCGTCCAGAACACGCAGCAGGTACAGTCCCGATGGCATGCCCTGCAGGGAAAGCTGTGTACGCGCTAATGTGCCTTGTTGCATGAAGGACCGTCCATCTATCACCACGCGGCCCGTGAGGTCCACCAGCGAAGCGATCGCGCCCATGCTGGACCCATTCAACTCCACGTTCAGCACATCCGTGGCGGGGTTCGGATAAATGGCTAGATCGCCTGCCATCACTTCCTCGATCCCAACATTGGAAATATCCACGAAACTCACATCATCGATATAGTACTCGTTCGGATCGCCGCCAGCATAAGCGAAGAAATTCACCCCACCGATCTGGTTGAGCCCGACCCCACCCGCTCCAACGGCCGTGGTAGTGATCCACGTGCCCGCGTTGTCCCCGTTCACCGTGACCACGCCGGTGCTCGTGTTCAGGTCGATGGACAGACCCACCAGGAACCATTCGTCCTGTGGGTAGGTGGTCGTTGCGCCCACTTGCGCGTTGGTTGAGAGCTCAATGGATCCGCTTGCACGGAAGATCACATCGATGGACCAAGCCTCGCCCGCCACGATGCTTTTCTGGATATTGAAGTACCCACCCTGCGTAGCGGGTATGTACATCCACCAGCCCAGCAGGTAATGCCCCGAAGTGCGGTTGCCCAACTGCAGCATGATGTCCGAGGGTCCTCCTGCAGCAGATCCACTGAACTTCGCGCTCAATGTTCCGGAATAAGCCTGATCGCTACTGATAGGGGTGTCCTCGGCACTACCCGGGGTATTGGACCAAGTGGTCCATGGGAGCCCTGCCGTTTGGGCAAGCAATTGTCCATCGCTGTAACTGTCGAAATCCTCTTCGAATATGACCGTTTGGGCCATCAGCCATGCTGGAAGCAGCAGGGCAATGCATATGTGTAGTGTTCGTACCATGATCTTGAGGGTTTAGAGGGTTCATGAATTTGAACAAGGTACGAACTGCGCAAGAGCGTTTTGGTGCATTCGGATCGTTCATTCCCGTGCACTCCTTTCTACCTTGGGCGACATTCATGAAGAAGATCAATGACACCACCATCGCACTGCTGATCGATGGTGACAATGCACAACCCAAGCGCCTGCCGGCCATACTGGAAGAGGTGAGCAAGGTGGGGGCCATCACCATCCGCAGGCTCTATGGCGACTGGACCCTCATGGGCATGAGCGGCTGGAAGGACCTGTTGAATGCGAACGCCATACAGCCCGTGCAGCAGTTCGCCTACACCAAGGGCAAGAACAGCACGGACAGCGCCATGATCATCGATGCGATGGACATCCTCCATGGCGACCATGTGGATGCCTTCTGCATCGTGAGCAGCGACAGTGACTACACACGGCTGGCCACCCGCTTGCGCGAGAGCGGCCTGTTCGTGATGGGCGTAGGTGAGAAGAAGACGCCTGAAGCCTTCGTGAAAGCCTGCGAGCGTTTCATCTATGTGGAGAATCTCGACGGCGCTGACGAGGAGCGCCTGCGCAACAAGAACAGTGGCCGAAAGAGCGAACCCCAATCCAAGCTCTCCGCCAATTCCTCCCTGATGCGCAAGTTGCGCAAGGCCATGGACATCGCCCAAGGTGATGAGGAGGAAGCCTCGCTCAGCCTCATCGGGCAGGCCCTGCGTCGATTGGACCCCGGCTTCGATCCGCGCAGCTATGGGCACCATTCCCTCTCGGGGCTTGTGGCGGCATTGAAGGACAAGTTGGAGGTGCGTCGGGAGGAAAAAGGTAATAGCCTGATGGTGCGCTGGAAGGACTGATCCGGTGTTGCTGCTTCAGCGCTGAACGACAAGGCGTGTCCGTGTGCGCACACCCACGCCCAGAAGCTCAACCACATAGGTACCCGGCTGCAGGTGGTGTACTGGGAAGGAGCCGTCGACCGGGATCCGACCGGTCCATACTTCACGCCCCTGCATGTCAACGATCCGCAGATCCACGGCGCCCTCCATACCGATCACCCGCACGGCGCAACAGGCCGGGTTCGGGAACAGGCGCAAAGGATCCATGGCCCATCTTTCGATGCCCACGTTGATCGGCAGCAACATGGACCACAGCTTCGCCGGTCCGAAGGCGCTGAGCTCGTTGGTCAGCAGCACACTGTCAGGGCTGGCCCACGCGATGCCTTCGGTCTGCTGCGGCGCCATCCGGATCACCGCATACTGACGATCGCCACCCAGCAGGTCCGTGCCCGAATAACCGGATAGGCGCCACAGGAAAGGCTCGAAGCTCGTGGTGAACCCGAGCAGTGCAACGACGTCGTTCTCCATATCGTGGGTCGCGCTTGTGATCATGCCCAAGGACTCCAACGTATCGCGCCTTACAGCAAGGTGATGGCCGGGCTGCGCAGGCAGTGCGTACAGGTGGCTGCGCTGATCGCCCCAGTTCTTGGTGAATAGGAACAGGCTGTCATCCTTGGCAATGAAAGCCTCGCAATCATAGTTGGTGGACTGGAAGATCGGTGTGAAGTCCGTCTGATCCGCATAGGCGAAACGGATCGTATCGCAGCTCACCTCGGTCACCGTATCATCCTGGAGATCCTCCAAAGGGAAGCGATAAATGCAGAGATCCGTTCGCGCACCCAGGTTGTTCCCGAAGTCACCCACATAGACCCATTGGTCGTCGGCGGTCATGTCCTCCCAGTCCACGTTCGTGGCGTTCACCAGCAACACTTCACGCAGGATGGATCCGTCCGTGGGGTCGATCCTGTAGAGCTTGCTGGGGTTGCCACTGTCGCCGTGGGTCCACACCGCGCCATCCAGTACCAACAGACCACTGGTCTCCTGAATTGGTGGCTCCAGAGTGGCAAGCAGTGTTGGTTGCAGGGCCTGGCCCCAAGCCGTCGCACAGGGCAGGAGCAACGGCAAAATGCGCAGGAGCATGCGCGAATGTAGGCCTGACGGCCGACAACTATCTTCGCGACCCCTGTTGAAGCCCGCCATGGACAAGCGTTTGCAGCAGTATGATGAACTGGACCAACACCTGATCGAAGCGGACTTGAGAGGGTTACTAGGGAAAACGGCGGCCGCCAGTAAGTACCATTTATGATACCTTTGCACGAGTTCTGCTTTTCTGATGGGAGTTCCCCATTCGGCAGGTGGTTCGACGCGCTTGATAACATGGCTGCACTGAAAGTACACACAGCGTTGACACGGATGTCCACAGGGAATTTCGGACAGTGTAAGAGTTTGGGTGGCGGCATCCATGAATGCAGGATCGATCACGGTCCGGGATATCGGGTCTACTTCGGCAAGGAAGGAGATAGCCTGATCATCCTGCTGGCCGGAGGAACGAAACGAAGGCAGCAAGCGGACATCGACAAAGCCAGGCAGCATTGGAAGATCCATCGATCACGAAAACAATGAACCCATGGCGGTGACCAAGGATTTCAAGGAACGCGTACAGCTTAGGGCACAACATGATGTGGCATTCCGGCGCGGCCTACTTACCGAAGCGATCGAATGCCTGTTGAACGATGACCTGGACACCGGCAAGGCTTTGATCAGGGACTACATCAAGGCCACGATCGGTTTCGAGGCCTTGGCCGAACAGACCAATATGAAGCCGAAGAGTATCATGCGCAGTCTGTCCTCCACAGGCAACCCGACCTCCAAGAACCTCTTCACCATCCTACATTCCTTACAACGGAACGAAGGGCTCCAGTTCATGGTCCGTGCCTCCTGAGTAGTCCTCCGCCAACCGGGATCCGCTTTGCTGCGATATGCTTCGGACATTTGCGCCCCTTCGACCATGCCGCCTCCACTTCGGCACTTGCCTACATCGCCTGCCACATAGCCGATCCTGATGTCCAAGAATTTCCCGCAATACGACGAACTGGACCTGCCCAAGGTCGCTGAGGATATCCTCAAGATCTGGGAGGAGGAGGACACTTTTGGCCAAAGACAGGAACTGCGTAAGGACGCAGCACCCTTCGTGTTCTATGAAGGTCCGCCTAGTGCCAACGGGCTGCCCGGCATCCACCATGTCATGGCCCGTGCCATCAAGGACATCTTCTGCCGCTACCAGACGCAGAAAGGCAAACGCGTGGAGCGCAAAGCTGGTTGGGATACGCACGGCCTGCCGATCGAGCTGGGCGTGGAGAAGGAACTCGGCATCACCAAGGAGGACATCGGCAAGAGCATCTCTATCGCAGAGTACAACGCCAAGTGTCGCGAGGCCGTGATGCGCTACACCGATGTGTGGAACGACCTCACCAAACGCATCGGTTTCTGGCTGGACCTGGAGCAGCCCTACGTCACCTACAAAAGCAAGTACATCGAGAGCGTGTGGTGGCTGTTGAAGCAACTGCATGACAAGGACCTGCTCTACAAAGGGTACACCATCCAGCCCTATTCACCAGCAGCTGGCACAGGCCTTAGCTCGCACGAACTGAACCAGCCCGGCACCTACAAGAGCGTGAAGGACACCAGCGCGGTTGCCCTGTTCAAAGTGAAGCGTGATGCGGCCAGCGAGTTCCTGTTCGCCGATGCCTTCGGGGATGTCTTCATCATGGCTTGGACCACCACGCCGTGGACATTGCCCAGCAACACCGCGCTCACCGTTGGAGCGAAGTTGGAATACGTCCGGGTAAAGACCTTCAACCCCTACACGCACGAACCGCAGACCGTGGTGCTGGCGAAGGCACGCGCCAATGCCTACTTCAGTGAGAAGGGCGCCGGACAGGACTTTACGGAGTACAAGAAGGACGGAAAGAACATCCCCTGGCTGATCGATCAGGAGTTCTACGGGCACCAACTCAGTGGCATCCGCTACGATCAGCTCCTCCCCTACGCGCAGCCCACCGACGGCGATGCTTTCAAGGTGATCACCGGCGATTTTGTGACCACCGAGGAAGGCACCGGCGTGGTACACACCGCGCCAAGTTTTGGTGCCGACGACATGCGCGTTGGCAGACAGCACGGCATGGGCACCCTTACCCTTGTTGATCTGCAAGGCCGCTTCACCAAAGAGATGGGCGAGTTCGCGGGCAAGTATGTGAAGAACGAATACTATCCTGAAGGACAGGCGCCCGAGAAGAGCGTGGACGTGGAGATCAGCATCAAATTGAAGGAGATGGGCCGCGCCTTCAAAGTGGAGAAGTACGAGCACAACTACCCCCACTGCTGGCGCACCGACAAGCCGATCCTCTACTACCCGCTGGACAGCTGGTTCGTGCGTGTCACCGCGAAGAAGGATCGCTTGATCGAGTTGAACAAGACCATCAACTGGAAACCCGAGAGCACCGGCACAGGTCGCTTTGGCAACTGGCTGGAGAACCTACAGGACTGGAACCTTTCGCGTTCGCGCTACTGGGGCATTCCGCTGCCGCTGTGGCGCACGGAGGATGGTGATGAGGAACTCTGCATCGGCTCCTTAAAGCAGCTGAAGGACGAGATCGCATGCAGTGTATCGGCGGGCATCATGAGCTCCGACCCTTACGCGGCCTTCGACCCAGCCGATATGAGCGATGCCAACTACGACCGAGTGGACCTGCACCGCCCCTTCGTGGACGACATCGTGCTGGTAAGCCCGAGCGGAAAGCCCATGCGCCGCGAGACCGACCTGATCGACGTGTGGTTCGACAGCGGATCGATGCCCTACGCGCAACTCCATTATCCCTTCGAGAACGAAGCCGAACTGAAGGACAAGTACCCGGCAGCCTTCATCGCTGAAGGTGTGGACCAGACCCGAGGCTGGTTCTATACCCTGCACGCCATCAGCACGCTGGTGTTCGATAGCGTGGCTTACAAGACGGTAGTTAGCAATGGCCTCGTCCTGGACAAGAACGGCCAGAAGATGAGCAAGCGGCTTGGCAATGCCGTGGACCCTTTCAAGACCATCGACACCTACGGCACCGATGCCGTGCGCTGGTACATGATCGGCAACGCATCACCGTGGGACAACCTGAAGTTCGATGAGGAAGGCATCACCGAAGTGCAGCGCAAGTTCTTCCGCGCGCTCTTCAACACTTACAATTTCTTCGCACTGTATGCCAACATCGACGGCTTCGATGTGAACGCGACACCGGTGCCTATGGCGCAGCGCCCGGAGATGGATCGCTGGGCGTTATCGCGTCTGAACTCCCTGATACAGGTATGCGACACGGCCTACGCCGACTACGAACCCACACAGGTGGCGCGAGCCGTCCAGGATTTCGTGGTGGACGACCTGAGCAACTGGTATGTACGCCTGAACCGCCGTCGTTTCTGGAAGGGCGATGTTGGTGCCGACAAACTCGCCGCATTCCAAACACTTCACCGCTGCCTGGAGGTGGTCGCCATGCTTAGTGCGCCCATCTCGCCTTTCTTCTGTGATCGGTTGTACCGCGACTTGACAGGCAAAAGCGTACACCTCAGCGATTGGCCCAAAGCGGCGACGGAGATCATCGACCGCGAACTGGAGGAACGCACCGCCCTTGCTCAAAAGCTCACTTCGCTAGTCCTCAGCGTCCGCAAAAAGGAAGGTCACCGGGTGCGCCAGCCCCTGGCGAAGATGCAAGTGCCTGTGCTGAACGACAAGATGCGATCACGTCTTGAGGCCATCCGCGAGCTGATCCTCAGCGAAGTGAACGTGAAGGAACTCGTGATCCTCGATGCGAGCGAGAGCAAGCTCACCAAGAAGATCAAACCCGACTTCAAGAAGTTGGGTGCCCGCATGGGCAAGCTGATGAAGAGCGTGGCCGCTGCGGTGAACGCCTTCGACCAGGCGCAGATCGTAGAGTTGGAGACCAACGGTAGCGTGAAGCTGAACGTCGAAGGGCAGGAGGTGGAAGTGTTGCGCGACGATGTGGAGATCAGCGCCGAGGCGGTACCTGGTTTGAGCGTGGCCAGCGACGGTCCGCTCACGGTTGCCTTGGACATCACCCTCACCGAGGAACTGCTTCAGGAGGGCCTTGCCCGCGAGCTGGTGAGCCGTGTCCAGACTTTGCGGAAGGAGCGCGGATTCGAAGTGACGGACCGTATCCAGTTGCACATTCGGCAGAACGGCGATGCACGGTTCGAAACAGCGGTGCGCAAGCATGCTGGCCACATTCTGGCCGAAACGCTGGCCTTGACCCCTGAGGATCAGTTACTTGTGGATACACTCATGAGCCCCGGGGACGCGGTCCATGAGGTGGAACTGGATGAGCTTACCCGCTGTTCGCTCAGCCTTGTCCGTTCGGCCAATTGAGGCCCCATTCCGCCTATATTTGCGGATCTTTCACGAAACCGGGACCGTCATGGCCAAGAAACCCGCACCCAAAAAGGCAGTCAAGAAGGCAGCCAAGCCTGTGAAAAAGGCCGCCAAACCTGCACCCAAGAAGGCAGCAAAAGCTACACCTAAGAAGGTGAGCAAGCCTGCGCCCAAGAAGTCCGGGAAACCGGTTGCGAAAAAAGCAATGAAGGCGGTTCCGAAGAAGGCAGCGAAGGCCGCCCCGAAGAAGGTGGTCAAGGCCAAGGCCAAAGTGGCGCCGAAGAAGGTCGCCGCGAAGAAGGCGGCACCGAAAAAAGCTGCGGTCAAGAAGGTCGCTCCTAAGAAAGTGGTCGCCAAGAAGGCCATTGCGAAAGCGGCACCGAAAAAAGTCGTGAAGAAGGCAGCGCCAAAGAAGGCTGCGGTCAAGAAGGTCGCTCCTAAGGAAGTAGCCAAGAAAGTGGTCGTGACGAAGGCGGCACCGAAACCGGCCGCCCCGCTCAAGTCGAAACCTGTAAAACAAGCAACCCCCCAGGCCCCCAAGGCCGTTAGTCCACCCAAGCCCACCGTGACGAAGGAAGTGAAGAAGGCATCCGCCAAGGCCCCCAAGGAGCCCAAGCCCGCACCGAAACCCCTGGTAACGCAGCGCGTTGTCCCAGTAAGACCGATGGCCGCTCCCGTGGTCAAGAAGCAAGTATCCACCTTGGAAAGTGCCGACAAGCAACGCTACAGCGATGATGAACTCCAGGAGTTCAAGGAGCTGATCATGCGAAAGCTGGAGGAAGCCCGCAAGGATTACGACCTGTTGAAACAGACACTGGCCAACACGGACAACAACGGTACCGACGACACGAGCCCCTCCTTCAAGATGATCGAGGATGGCAGTGAGACCCTAAGCCGTGAGGAGACCGCGCAACTGGCGGCACGTCAGGAGAAGTTCATCAAGCACCTTGAGGACGCCCAGCTCCGGATCCGCAACAAGACCTATGGCATCTGCCGCGTCACCGGCCGATTGATCAGCAAGGAGCGTTTGCGCCTGGTGCCCCATGCCACGCTGAGCATCGAGGCGAAGCAACAGATGAACGGATAAGCGGACAGCGGCGATCGCCTGCCTGCCACGCTGCCCATGAAACGCGCCCTCCTCGTCATCCTGTTGGTCCTTGTGGCCGACCAGGTCCTGAAGGTGTGGGTGAAGCTGAGCTTCTATTATGACAGTGCCATCCCGCTTTTCGGGGACTGGGGCTATCTGCACTTCATCGAGAACCGGGGCATGGCCTTCGGGATGGAGTTCGGCGGTACGTGGGGCAAGCTGTTGCTCTCGCTGTTCCGGATCGTTGCCGTGGGCGGGATCGGCTATGGGCTCCATCGTCTGGTGCAACGCGGTGCCGGCACCACCCTGGTCCTGAGCGTGGCCTTGATCTTCGCCGGGGCACTGGGCAATATCATCGACAGCACCTTTTATGGGGTGTTGTTCAGCCAGAGCACGCACTTTCAAAAGGCGGTGTTCCTCCCCGAAGCAGGAGGCTATGCGCCGTTCCTGCATGGGGCCGTCGTGGACATGTTCTACTTCCCGTTGTGGGAGGGACGCCTACCCCAATGGTTGCCCTGGGTGGGTGGCGATCACTTCATCTTCTTCCGTCCGGTATTCAACATTGCCGATGCGGCGATCACCATCGGAGTGGCCTTGTTCGTGATCTTCCAAGGGAAGGAAAGTCCGAAGGACCCTGAGCCCGAACCGCCAGCGGATGAAGCATTACCGGGGACGACCACCCTCACCGACCCCGAGGCGGGACCTGTCCACGATCCCATCACCGGTACCGCGAAATAGTGCTTATCGATCCAGGCGCACCCGCGCTCCGAAATGCAGTTGATTGCCGAAGCGGGTGGTACCACCGAGGTCATCGCCCACGGTGACGAGCATTTGAGGCCTGAACTCATAGAACAGGTCGATCCGCCGGAGGAAGTCGCCGTAGCGTGCCATACGAAAGCCGAATCCGAAATGGACCGCAGCCGAGAACCACATGGCCCCGGCATTCCTGTACGACTCTGTCCGTTGCTCGCTGACACTGCTCCCGCCCCCGCCCGGGTAATCGATCGAGGACCCTGAATCATGTCGAATGGTGGTATAAGCGTTGAACACGGCCCCAAGTCCCAACGCCGGACCACCGTACACCGACCAACGGGATCGCCCTCCGGTCCGGAAGATCAGGGAAGCATCGACCCCCACCCGCTCGGCGTGGTGTTCCATGGTGAGCTCGCTGTAGGTGATGCTGTCCACGATGTACTGGACACCCGAATTGGGCGATAACAGGGTGTCGTAGGGGAAGTACTCCTCGCGGTCATAGGCCAGGTTCCCCACGCGTCCGCCCCCATACTGCACACCCAGGCGAAGTTCAGGTCCCCGCGCTCCTTCCGTCCGGAAAGGATGGAAGCCTGCCAGGGCCGAAAAGGCACTGAACGCGCTGCGATCCACACCAAATCCCACGCGCTGCGTATGTGAGCCCAGGTCCATAAGTAGAAGCTCGGAGCCCGGTGCGAGTGTGCGCATATCAGCGAGGAAAAGGCCCATGGTCTCGGCCGTGGAGGAACCCCCCAACACGTACACCGAACCCCAAACACCCGTCGATCCTTCCGGAGGCACGAATTCATCTTGAGCATGAAGGGACAGGGCGAGGAGGGCAGACGATAGGATGATAACGACGCGCGCAGGGAGGGTTGGCACAGAGGCCAGCGAATGCGTCAGCGAGATCTGCGCAGCCTTGATCATGGATCGATCCGATCGCTGGGCGCGAGGACGCCCGATCCCCGGCGCTGCTTGTGCAACACGAGTTCTGCGATCTGGACAGCGTTCGTGGCGGCACCCTTCCGCAGGTTATCGGCCACCACCCACAAGTTCAAGGTATTGGGCTGGCTCTCATCAACCCGAAGTCGACCGACGAAGACCTCGTCACGGCCATTCGCAAGAAGTGGCATCGGATACTCATCCTTCGTCGGATCATCGCGCAGTACCAAGCCGGGAGCCTGCCGCAGCAAGTCGCGCACTTGCTCCAAGGTGAATGTCTTGTCGAACTCCACGTTCACTGCTTCGCTATGCCCGCCTGTCACAGGCACGCGTACCGCGGTACAGGTCACCCGGATCGCAGGGTCCAGGATCTTGTGCGTCTCGTGCACCACCTTCATCTCCTCCTTGGTGTAGCCGTTGTCCAGAAAGGCATCGCAGCGCGGTATCACATTGCGGTCGATCTTGTATGGGTATATCATTTCACCCTCGACCCCCACACGTTCATTGTCCATCTGTTGCACGGCCTTCATGCCGGTACCCGTCACGCTTTGATAGGTGCTCACCACCACACGACGTGCCTTGAATGCGCGATGTAGCGGACCAAGTACCATCACCAATTGTATGGTGCTGCAGTTGGGGTTCGCGATGATGCGATCCTGTTCCGTGAGCAGGTGGCCATTGATCTCCGGCACGATCAACTTCTTGTCGGCATGCATGCGCCAGGCGCTGGAGTTGTCGATCACCGTGCATCCGACCTCCACGAAACGCGGTGCCCATTCCAATGAGGTGGCACCACCGGCGGAGAACAAGGCAATGTCAGGGCGGGCGGCCACGGCATCCTCCATGCTGACGACCGGTACGTCGCGCCCTTTGAAGCGGATGGTGGTGCCGACGCTTCGCGCGCTCGCCACCGGGATGAGCACTTCCACCGGGAAGTTGCGCTCCTCCAACACTTTCAACATGACCCCACCAACGAGCCCTGTGGCCCCAACGACCGCGACTTTCATGATGTTCTGCTAACGTTCTTCGGTGGCCGAAAGTACTACCTTTCGCACCCCCCGGACGCTCATGCATTATCCACATCGCCCCTTACTTACCACGGTCTGCGCCTTGGGCTTGACGACAATCCTTTGTGGCCAGTTCGTGGATGACTTCAGCAACGGGAACTTCACCGATGACCCGACCTGGAACGGCGACGTGGACCTGTTCACCATCGTGGATGAAGTCGGCAACAACCAACTGCGCAGCAACAGTCCCGGGGCGGCCACCTATCACCTGAGCACACCCAGTTCGCTCGCTACGGATGTCCAGTGGGAGTTCTTCCTGAACCTGCGCTTCGGGACAAGTGGAGCCAATTACGTGGATGTGTATTTGATCAGCCAACAGGCTGATCTCAACCCACGGCCTGAAGGTTACTTCGTGCGCATTGGCGACACACCGGACCACATCGTGTTGTACAAGCGCGTGGGCACCACCAACACCCCGCTGGTGGAAAGCGCTCCTGGCGTGGTGGGCAGCAGTTCCAACAATCCCTTCCGCATCCGGGTGACACGCGACGTGGACGACAATTGGGTACTCGCCTACCAGCCCGGTGGCGAAGGCTCCTACACCACGGCCGGCGCTGCCGTGGATACGACCTTCAATACCAGCACGCACTTCGGGGTACTCATCGTGCAAAGCAGCGCCGCTTCCCCGATCAACAATCACTTCTTCGACGACTTCGTGGTGGGGAACATCCCCGTGGACGAAACCCCACCGACGATCGATGGCGTGGTGGTGATCGACGCGCAGCAAGTGGATGTGCTGTTCGATGAGCCGGTGGCGCAGGCCTCGGCAGAAACGGCATTGAACTATGTACTCGACCCGCCGATCGGCATCAGCACAGCGGTACGCGACGCCTTGGACGTTTCCAAGGTGCGATTGACACTGTCCACACCCTTGCAGAACGGCATCACCTATACCATCACCGTCAATGGGGTTGAGGATCTCAGTGGAAATGCCACGGACAATGCCAGTGAGAGCTTCCTGTATTTCGTTTCCGATGAGCCTGCCTACCGCGATGTGGTGATCAACGAACTGATGGTGGATCCGAACCCCCCATTGGGTTTGCCCGATGCGGAATACATCGAACTGTACAATGCCACGACCGACAAGTTCTTCGACCTGGGCGGCTGGCGGATACTGGCAGGCAGCTCCAACACCACGTTGCCCAGCTATGCCTTGGCACCGGGCGAATATGTGCTCTTCGTCAACACCAACAACCACCCGCAGTTCGACTTCGTACCGAATAGCATGCCCTTCAGCCTGAGCACCACGGCCCTCACCAACGGAGGAGCAACGGTGACCCTGGAGGGACCCGATAATGTGGTCGTCGATGTGCTTACCTACACCTTGTCCTGGTACCAGGATGCCGCCAAGGACGACGGTGGCTGGAGCCTGGAGCAGATCAACCCGCTCGACCCGTGCTCTGGTCAGGGCAATTGGCGCGCATCAGTGTCGGCCCAAGGTGGTACGCCCGGTCAAGCCAACTCGGTGCTCGACATCACGCCGGACAGCTTCGCACCATTACTGCTTCAGGTGCTGCTCCAGAACGACACCCTGCTGGAACTGGTATTCAACGAAGGCATGGATGGGGCCAGCCTGATCGACGGCACCTACACCATCACGCCACCACTACCGATCACACAGGTCATCCCGTTGGCGCCGATCAACCAACGTGTGCAAATCCTGCTGGGCGCGGCCATGGAGGAAGGCGTGGTGTACACGCTCACCGTTTCCGATGTTATGGATTGCTGGGGCAACATGATCGGCACATCGAACAGCGGCCAGTTCGCGATCCCCGATGCCCCGGAGCCCGGCGATGTGATCATCAATGAGGTGCTACACAACCCGCCCACCACCAATGCCGAATACGTGGAAGTGTTCAACCGCAGCAACAAGGTGTTGAGCCTGCAGGGATGGCAGATGGCCAATGAAAGCAACGGTGCCGTGGCCAACCCACGGGTGATCACCACCGAGCCGCTGCTCTTCTTTCCGGGGCAATATCTGCTCTTCACCCGGAACACAGGCGTCACCGCCGGCCAATACCCACTCGGTAGAAGCGAGCGGTTCCTGGAGGTGAACCTACCCAGCTATACCAACACGAGCAGCTCCGTGGTGCTGTTGGATGACCAGAACACCGTGATCGATCTGTTCCGCTATGACGACGACATGCACTTCCCCTTGTTGCGTGACGTGAAAGGCATATCGTTGGAACGACAAGACCCCGAGCGGCCCACCGACGACCGCACCAACTGGCATAGCGCTGCGGAGAACATCGGATTCGGCACACCGGGGTATGAGAACTCGCAGTACGCGCCAGCCCCCGATCCCACCGGCGAGATGACCATCGATCCCGCGATCTTCAGTCCCGATGGCGATGGTTTCCAGGATGCGCTCACGGTAGTCTATCGCTTCGATCAACCGGGCTTCGTGGGCACCATGCGCGTGTTCGATATCGCGGGTCGTGAAGTGCGAAGGCTTATGGACAACCAGCTGCTGGGTACCACGGGTGCCATAGCCTGGGACGGCGTACTGGACAACGGCAGCAAGGGGCGCATGGGACCGTACATCATCCACTTCGAAGCCTTCGACCTGGATGGCAATGTGGAGACCTTTCGCAAGACGGTGACCCTGGCCCATCGCCTGAATTGAGGGCACGCGTTCAGCCATTTGTCCACATCGGTCGATGCCTGCGCCGGAGTTCGGAACTTCGCAGCCGAATTCCATTTGCATGATCGACCAGAAGACCAGGAGCCAGGAGCTCATCGACCGCCGCAAGTCCGCCGTGCCCAACGGCGTTGGCATGTTCAACTACGCCACGGCCGCCAAGGCGAATGGTGCCATTATCACCGATATCGATGGCCGTGAGTTGATCGACTTCGCCGGTGGCATTGGCGTCGTGAACGCGGGCCACTGCCCACCACCCGTGGTGAAGGCCATCCAGGAGCAGGCGGAAAAATTCCTGCACGTGAGCTTCAATGTGGCCAGCTACGAGCCCTACATCGCGCTCTGCGAAAAGCTGAACAGCCTGCTACCCCACGGCAATTCCACCAAAACGATGCTGGTGAGCACCGGCGCCGAGGCCGTGGAGAACGCGATCAAGATCGCCCGTCAGGCAACAGGCCGCCAAGGCATCCTCTGCTACACCGATGCCTTCCACGGGCGCAGCATGATGGCCATGACACTGACCAGCAAGGTGGGCTACAAGCTGAACTGCGGTCCCTTCGCACCTGAGGTCTACCGCCTGCAATATCCCAACGTGTACCGCTACGCCGACGGTCGCAGCGAGGAGGAATTCGCCAAGGCCGAACTGGCCCGCTTGGAGGAGGCGATGCAGAACAGCATCGACGTGAACGACCTGGCGGCCATCATCATCGAAGTGGTGCAAGGCGAAGGCGGATTCAACGTGGCACCGGAAGCGTACTTGAAAGGATTGCGTGCGTTCTGCACGAAGCACGGCGTGATGCTGATATTCGACGAAGTGCAGGCCGGTTTCGGGCGCACCGGAGCGTGGAGCGCCTACGAGCACTTTGGCATTACACCCGACTTGAGCACCTGGGCCAAGAGCCTGGGCAGCGGCATGCCGATCGGTGCCGTTGTGGGGCGTGCGGAGATCATGGACAAGGCTGGCCCCAGCACCATCGGTGGCACCTACATCGGTAACCCGGTGAGTTGCGCCGCCGCACTGGCCACGCTGAAGTACATGGAGGAGATCGACATCAACGCGAAGGGACGGCATGTTGGCAAGGTGATACGCACCCGCTTCGAGGGCTGGAAGAAGAAGTACAAGCAGATCGGCGATGTGCGCGGCCTCGGCGCCATGCTCGCCATCGAGTTCGTGAAGAACGATGACCCCTTGCAGCCCGATGCCGACACCTGCACCGCACTGATGAACGCATGCGCCAAACGCGACCTGATCCTGATCACCGCCGGCACGCACAAGAACGTGATCCGCGTGCTGAGCCCCTTGGTGATCGACGATGCCACCCTCAAAAAGGGGCTTGATATCATGGAAGAGGAACTCGCCAAGATCTGCGCGTGATACGTTGGCGAAGCATTCCACAGCCCTGATCGAAGCTCCCGTACCGTCGACCCATTGGGTCGACTTCCCACACCCAAGAACATGAAAGCCTTCTCCGTAGCCGGTATCCAAATGCGCGTCAGCGCCTCCTACAGCAACGTGGAGGCCATGAAACTGAAGCTGGACATTCTGATGAACATCTATCCCTGGGTGGATATGGTGCTCTTCAGCGAACTCTGCGCCCATGGGCCGCTTACACACCATGCTTTGACGCGCATCGAGGACTTCGAGGAGCAGATGCAGGAAATGGCGCGCAAGCACAAGATCTGGCTGCTGCCCGGCAGTGTGTTCGAGAAGGACGCCGAGGGCCGCATCTACAACACTGCCAGCGTGATCGACCCCCAGGGCAACGTGGTGGCGCGCTACCGGAAGATGTTCCCCTTCTACCCGTATGAGGTTGGCGTTACCCCGGGACACGAGTTCTGCGTGTTCGACGTGCCGGACGTGGGCCGCTTCGGAGTGAGCATCTGTTACGACATGTGGTTCCCCGAAACGACCCGCACCCTGGCCGTGATGGGTGCCGAGGTGATCCTGCATCCTACGCTCACCGGCACCATCGACCGCGACATCGAGCTCAGCATCGCACGGGCCAGTGCGGCGATCAACCAGTGCTATTTCTTCGACATCAATGGGCTGGATGCGGGCGGCAGCGGGCGCAGCATCGTGTGCGGGCCGGAAGGGCGCGTACTCTATCAGGCCGACAACAACGAAGAGATGATCCCCATTGAGATGAACCTCGAAAAAGTGCGGCGCAGCCGCGAGTTGGGCGTGCTGCGACTGGGCCAACCGTTGAAGAGTTTCAGGGACCATATGATCGACTTCGAGATCTACCGGAAGGGTGTCAAGCATGCCTACTTGGAAAGCCTCGGCCCCTTGCTGAAGCCCACCAGGGTGAAGGAACTGGGCGATCTGCAGATCCAGGAGGAGACCGGGTCACCGGCCAAACCCGTGTTCGTACCTTCCTTGCGTGCCACGCCCCAGAACCCGACGCCGAACGATCCTTCCACCGTAACAGACATCACAGATTAGACGACCATGGGAACCACCTCCAATACCGGCAAGAGCGCCGCCATCAAGAAGGCCAACAAACTGAACGACTACGTCAACTGGTTCGAGATCCCCGCATACGACCTGGCACGGGCCAAAGCATTTTTCGACCATGTGTACGGCATGCAGATGGAGACCTCCTACAACGGCGATTACGCCATGGCCTACTTCCCTTCGGACAGTGGCATCGGAGGTGCGGTGGTGCAAGGGCCGGGCTGCATCCCCAACGACTGTGGTACGCTGCTCTACCTCAATGCAGGCAGGGACCTCGACGGCATGCTCAGCCGTGTGGAGGCCGCCGGTGGCCGCATCGTGATGGGCCGCACGCTGATCAGCGAAAGCGCGGGGTCCTTCGCACTCTTCGTGGACAGTGAAGGGAACCGGCTCGCCTTCCATGAAGCACCAGCCGTGAAGGAGAAGAAGGCAGCCACGCCGGTGAAGGCCGCTGCCAGGAAAGCGGTGAAGAAAGTGGCTCCGAAAAAGGCGGCGAAAAAGCGGTAGCGCGATCAGGCATCCAGGAAGTGCCTGAAATTGCTGCGGTGAACTACTTCCGTACCCGCCTTTGGATAAGCCGTGGTGAAGGTGGTCGGTATTCTGCCCTTCGCGTTGGGGTTCAGCTTGAACTCGAAGGCACGTAAGCTTCCACCCTCTTCCTCCACGAGGTCCACCTCCTGCTGCTGCGCTGTGCGCCAGAACCAGGCCCGGGCAAATGGACTCTGATAGGCCAATAGTTTGCGCCGCTCGGAGATCAAGAAATTCTCCCACAGCGCGCCCTGGTCCGTGCGCAATGCAAAGGCATCCAGGTTGCCGATAATGGCATTGCGGATCCCATTGTCCACGAAATAGACCTTGCGGGTTGTGGCCACTTCGTTGCGCAAGTTCCGCTTGAAGGGTGCCAGCCGGAAGATGATGAAGGCCTTCTCCAACAGTTCGATGTAGTTGCCCACGGTGGCCTTGTCCACGCGTAGCAACTGTGCCAATTCGTTCAGGGAGACCTCGCTGCCCAACTGCAATGCAAGGGCGCGCAACAACTGCTCCAGCAGTTCGGGTTTGCGAATGCCTTTGTAGCCGAGCAGGTCGCGGTAGAGATAACTGCCCGCCAGTTCGCGAAGTAGCTCGCGCGCATCATCGGGTGTGGTCAACACTTCCGGGTACATGCCCAGCACCAAGCGTTGCTCCAATTGGCGCTCCGCTTCGAAGGCACCGATGTGTGCGCTCCATTCCTTCCAGGCTACGGGGTAGAGAAGGTGCTCCCACTTGCGTCCCGTGAGCGGCTCGTTGATGTCGTTGGCCAGCTCCAGCGCCGAGGAACCGGTCACCAGCAACTTCACTTCCTTCATTCGGTCGGTCACCAGCTTCAGCTTCACTCCGATGTCCGCGATGCGTTGCGCCTCATCCAGGAATACGAAGCGGTTCGCCCCGATCAGTTCACGCCATCCTGCCAGCGTGATGTTCTCCAAGCGGGCACGCACCTCGGGGTCATCGCAGTCCAGCCGAAGCACTGCTTCGCGGTCTTCAAGCACGTCCTCGATGAGTGTGGTCTTACCGGTCTGCCGGGGACCCAAAACCACCAGCGCCTTACGGTCGGTCAGGCGCTTTGTCAACGTATCGGAAAGGATGCGAGTTATCATGATCGGTGATTGTAATCCCCAAATATTATAATAATCGGCGATTACGTTCACCGAATATGTCCTTTTTGCAGATGCAATGGACAGTACCCGTCCGGCCGTGCGAGGTCCTTCCCATGAACGTCGAGTGGGTCACATCACCTTAGTGCCGTGCTGTTGAGCCCGCAATACGGCCTCCACGGCGTGGTCCGTACCTTGCCACCACAGCCACCTTGCATGTCCAACGAAACTTCCCAGGAACATTTCAACGCCGCCCGCCTTCGCTCCCACACTTGGGACCGCCTGAAACTGGCCACTACCGCACTGGCCGAAGCACGATCCAAGCCTGCGGCACGCGACGCCACACAGCAGGTGGAGGAACTGCTCGCCAACCTTGACATTTTGGAGCGTTACTGGGCCTTCCCCGGCTTGGGCACTGTGCAACACCTGCGCCTCTTGCTGGAGCGCAAGGACCACGAAATGTTGGAGAAGGAAGTGGCACACGCCGTGCGTTCATTGGTGAGCGGTGTGTTCCGCAGTGAGCAGGTCCTGCCCCATGAAGGCCCGGATGACCCCAACGATGTCGGCAAGCCCAAGCCGAAATACTTTGAAGTACTCTTTGTCGATGAGCTCGATGCCGATGAGGAGCGCCAGTTGAAGGAACGTCTCGCCGAAGCCCGCGACCGCAGCGATGCCTTCACCTACGATGTGATCGTGGTGCCCACCGTGCAGGATGCCTTGATCGCCCTGCTGTTCAACCACAACATACAGGCCTGTGTGGTGCGCTACGGCATGTCCTACGCTTCTCCAAATGCCGAGGGACTGCTCAGCGACTACATCCGGACCATCGAGCAGGTGGACATGCGCGATCGCAGCAAGGCCGACATGGGTCCGCTGCTGGGCAAGATCATGCGCTGGTTCCGTCCCGAGGTGGACCGTTACTACGTGACCGACACCCCGGTGATCGACCTGAAGGACAGCACGCTGAAGAATTTTAAGCGCATCTTCTACCGGCAGGAAGATCACAAGGAGCTGCACCTCACCATCCTGCGCAACATCCAGGAACGTTACGCCACACCTTTCTTCACGGCGCTCACGGAATACAGCCGCAGGCCCATGGGGGTGTTCCATGCCATGCCGATCAGTCGTGGTAACAGTGTGTTCAAGAGCCGTTGGATCCAGGATTTCGGTGAGTTCTATGGCCGCAACCTCTTCATGGCCGAGACCAGCAGTACCAGCGGCGGGCTCGATTCGTTGCTGCAGCCCACCGGCCCGCTGAAGAAGGCCCAGGAGCTTGCGGCGCGCGCATTCGGATCGCAGTACACCTTCTTCGCCACCAACGGAACCAGCTCCAGCAACAAGATCGTGGTGCAGGCCTTGGTGGAACCCGGCGATCTGGTCCTCATCGATCGCGACTGCCACAAGAGCCACCACTACGGCATGGCACTCGCCGGGGCGTACCCGGTGTACCTGGACAGTTATCCGCTGAGCGAATTCAGCATGTATGGTGCAGTGCCTTTGGCGCATATCCGCGAGAAGATGCTGGAGCTGAAGAAGGCCGGTCGTCTGGACAAAGTGAAGATGCTGCTGCTCACCAACAGCACCTTCGATGGCGTGGTGTACAACGTGCAACGCGTGATGGAGGAAGTGCTGGCCATCAAGCCGGACATGGTGTTCCTGTGGGACGAGGCTTGGTTCGCCTTCGCGGGATTCAGCTACATTTTCAAGCAGCGCACGGCCATGTTCAGTGCCGCGCGTTTGCACCGCAAGTACCGCAGTGAAGCCTACCGGCAGGAGTACGCGGATCACATCGCTGCGTTGGAACCCGGCGAAGCACCACGCCTGCCCGATCCGGACAAGGTGCGCATCCGCGCCTATGCCACCCAGAGCACGCACAAGACGCTCACTTCCATGCGCCAGGGCAGCATGATCCATATCTGGGACGAGGATTTCCGCCGCAAGAGCGAGGACGCCTTCCACGAAGCCTACATGACGCACACCAGCACTTCGCCGAACTACCAGATCCTCGCGAGTCTCGACGTTGGTCGCAGGCAGGTGGAGTTCGAAGGCTACGAGTTGGTTGACAAGGCCATCGAACTGGGCATGTTGCTGCGCCGCAAGATCAATGACCACCCCAAGCTGCGGAAGTATTTTGACATCGTGACCGTGGAGGACCTGATCCCCGCGCAGTACCGTGCATCGGGCCTGAAAGAGTACTACACCAAGGACAAGGGCTGGAACCAGATCGAGGAGGCCTGGGCCAACGACGAGTTCGCGGTGGATCCCACCAAGATCAACCTTTACGTGGGCAAGACCGGCGTGGACGGAGACACCTTCAAGAACAAGTATCTGATGGACAAACATCAGATCCAGATCAACAAGACCTCACGGAACTCGGTGCTGTTCATGACCAACATCGGCACCACGCGCGGCAGCATCGCCTACTTGATCCGTGTGCTGCTGCAGATCGCCGACGAGTTGGAGGAACGCGTGCTGGCCATGAGCTTCGCGGAGAAAAAGGTGCATCTCGCACGCATCCGATCGCTCACGCAGGAAGTGCCGCCCCTGCCGGATTTCAGCCGCTTCCATGACAGCTTCCGAGCCGTACCAAATGTGCCCGGTGGCAACCTGCGCGAGGCCTACTTCCTCGCTTACAAGGAGGAGAACTGCGAGTACGTGAAGTTGAACGAGTGCCTCGGCATCCTGGCAAGTGGACGACAATTGGTGTCGGCCAGTTTCGTGATCCCTTATCCGCCGGGCTTCCCCGTCCTGGTGCCGGGGCAGGTGGTCAGTACAGAGATCCTTGACTTCCTACTTGCTTTGGATGTGAAGGAGATCCACGGTTACCGTGCGGACCTGGGCTTGCGCGTGTTCGCCGATGGGGCCTTGAAACGCAAGATGACGGGTACGGCGATCGGGAGTGCACGGATGAGCCTGCCTACCGGACAGGCAGGCGCGATGGGGAATGGCGGCGGGAGAAAGGGATAGCGGGAGGGTTGATCATACTCATACCCATGACCGCCTCCCGTATCACAACCGGGCGGCGAACCCATTTGGATTACGCAGTGCTGATGAGCTATCATTGTTATGCGTGTGGCTGTAGTGTGGTGGATCAACCCCTGTAGCTTGAACAGCATCTTCCGATCGGTTCTGCTGATCCAGTTCGTATCAATGGCCGCGATGATGACGGCCCAGCACTGGTGCCCGCCGGGAGCGGAGTGGAGGTATCCGTATATCTCACAACTGCACCCTGAACAGGGCACTTTGCGATACACCTATATGGGTGACTCACTCTACCAAGGAGAACTCTGTCAACACTTTGTAAGCCGGGCATACTTCCCCGACCAGACGCAGTGGGGACCTTGGCATAGCTTCACCACAACCGCTCCCGGCGTGATCCGGTTCTGGAACACCTTGGTATCGCAATTCGACACCTTGGTCAACTTCGATGCGGTGCCAGGCACGGGTTGGTCATTCATCGGCTTTCAAAGCCAGGAATATTTTATCACCGTGCAGGACACGGGCATCAGCATGATCGATGGCATACCGCTCCGCTACTTGGTGATCACCAGCGATACGCCTTGGTTCGGTCTGCCACCCGATACGATCTATGAGCGTATTGGTGCTTTAGGCCTACATAATTTCGATCCATTGGCGAATTGGTTCATGGAATCCCCTACACTGAACGGTATCGGTTGCTACCGGGACGAAGTGATGGAGTACCTCCGACCATTTCCATCTTCTTGGTTGGAGACACCTTGTGACATCGCCCTCTCCGAGGTAGAAAGCCAGCATGAGTTGGCTACCAAATTGCAAGTGCATCCCAACCCCGGCAGCGACCGCGTCTATTTCACTGTTCCATCCGATCAACCTTCGGCCCAATGGTGGGTAAGTGTGTTGGATGCGCGCGGTGCCTTGGTATTGGATGAACGCCTTGTTGACCCAAGGGCAGGCATGGATGTGGGGAACATACCGCCTGGCCTATACACCATTGCGTTGCGCGATCGGCATGGAAGGCCACACCACGTTAAATGGGTACGGGAATGAGGAGATGACCCGCTCCCTATCGCACTCCCGTTAACCCGTATCTCATTAACACCGAATGACTCCTAATCCCGTTTTTCCATACATTCGAATGTCAAAGTGCCTCCTTAACACTCCTTTTCTTGCCAGCCCCCCTGCCGGATATCCTCCTCAGCGACGGTTCACCGGCCCACAGCGTGAAACTGAGCCGATGGGCCAAGACGGGCCGCATCCTCCGCGTGCTGCCCGGGGTGTACACGAGTGACCTTTCGGGCAGCGATGAGGATCTTGTCCGACGTCATTGGGCCCGCATCATTGCGCACAAATACCCGCAGGCCTTACTCTCCCATCGGTCAGCGATGGAGTACCAGCCCAGCCCAGGTGGCATCCTGTACCTCACGCACGATCGCGATCGCGTGGTGCGCTGGCCGGGGCTGGTCCTCAAGTTCGTGAAAGGCCCAGGGCCGGGGCAGGCCGACAGGGCGCTCTTTGGCGGGCTACCGGTTTCAGCCGAGGCGCGTGCCCTGCTGGAGAACCTGGTGTCCGCGCGCACCTCGGACGGGGAGCGCCGCACAGTGGACCGCATCGTATTGGAAGAGCGGCTGCTGAAGATCTTGGCGGCGCGCGGTGAGGAGGCCCTGAACGACTTGCGCGACGAGGCCCGAGAGCGTGCGCCCGAGTTGGGCATGGAAGCGGAGTTCACCAAGCTCGACGGTCTCATCGGGGCACTGCTGGCCACACGTGAAAGTCGCGCGCTCGGTTCACCTGCCGCACGGGCCTGGTCCGCCGGAGAGCCTTACGACACGGGCCGCATCACGCTTTTCGACAAGCTGATCGCCGCCCTGCTCCGCGAGGTGTTCCCACAGCGCACCGAACGCACCGGCACCACGGAAGCCTTCCGCCACTTCGCCTTCTTCGAGAGTTACTTCAGCAACTACATCGAGGGCACCGAGTTCGAGGTGGGCGAGGCGGCGGACATCATCTATCGCCATGTGCAGCTACCCAACCGCACGGGCGACAGTCACGACATCCGCGGCACTTTCGAACTGTGCAGCGAACGCGTGGAGATGCACCGCGTGCCTGGCAGCGGCGAGGAGCTGATCGACCTGCTTCGCGCGCGTCACGCCATCTTGCTGCGTGGCAGGCCTGACAAGTCGCCGGGCAGCTTCAAAGAGCGTCCCAATCGCGCGGGCGACAGCGCCTTCGTGGAACCGGGCCACGTGGTGGGTACGCTGAAGGCCGGCCTCGAACGCATGGAAGGCCTGGGGGATCCCGTAGCACGTGCGCTCTTCATGATGTTCCTGGTGAGCGAGGTACACCCCTTCACCGATGGCAACGGCCGCATCGTCCGGCTGATGATGAACGCCGAACTGGTGCATGCCGGTCACACGCGCATCATCATACCCACCGTGTACCGTGAGGATTACCTGCTGGCACTGCGCCATCTCACACGACAACACGAGCCAGCGCCATACATCCGCATGATGGACCACGCGCACACCTGGAGCCATTGGCTGGAACCACTATCCTACGAACACCTGAACCAGCAGATGCTGGATAGTAACGCCTACCGGGAACCGGACGAGGCGCGGTTGAGGTGGGTGCAGTGACGGGTCCTAAGTGCCCTACCCCCTTACCTTGGTCCCGTAGCTCAACATCGCCATGGCCCAGAGAAAGACCACAAAAAGCAAGGCCGCAGCCCCCAAGCCTGCTCCGAAGAAGAAGTCCGTAGCACGTAAGTCCGCCCCGAAGAAGAAGGCAGTAGCAGCCACACCAAAGTTGCTGCGCGGCATCTCCGACATCCGCCGCTTCTTCTACCGCAACGAGATCCCCATCTATTTCATCAGCGCCACCAACTTCAACCTGCTGGGCGCCGACGAATGGATCAAGGGCTTCCGGTTCATCACCTACATCAGCACCTTCGACGGGATGCACCCCAACGTGTTCACCCCCATGGAGGAGCTGCCGCACGAGGAGTTCCAAAGCATCGAGGACATCAACAACTACCTGCTGGAGCACAAGGAGGTGCATGACTTCATCGAGAGTCGCAGACATGGAGGCAAGGCAGGCAAGGCCATGTTCCTGATGTTCGATGAGAAGACCGAGAAGCTGGCGCGCAAACTGGGGCTGGAGCTGATCTTCCCTCCGGCCAAGCTGCGCACCTTCATGGACAACAAGGTGAACACCAACCGCATCGCCGAGAAGGCCGGTGTGGCCTGCGTGCCCTATGTGCTGAGCCCGGTGATGGACTTCAAACACCTGATCCACGTGGCGGCAAAGGGAAAGCTCGGCAGCGACCTGGTGGTGCAGACACCCTTCGGCGACAGCGGCCACACCACCTTCTTCATCAACAGTGAAAAGGACTACGACAAGTACAGCAAGGAGATAGAGGCGGAGAAGGAGTGCAAGGTCATGAAGCGCATCAACTGTAGGGGTGCGGCCATGGAAGCCTGTGTGACACAGAACGGTACCATTGTGGCCCCACTGATGACCGAGCTGGTGGGCTTCAAGGAACTGACCCCGTACAAGGGTGGCTGGTGCGGCAACGAGATCTACGCCGAGGCCTTCACGCCGAGCATCCGCCGCAAGGCGCGCATGTACACCCAGCGCTTCGGCGATCAGCTGCGGAAGGAGGGCTACAAGGGCTATTTCGAATTGGACTTCCTGATCGACCAGGACAACGGCGAGATCTACCTCGGCGAGCTGAACCCACGCATCACGGGGGCCAGCAGCATCACCAACCACGCGGTGTTCGCGCTGAGCGATGCACCACTGTTCGTGTTCCACGTGCTGGAATGGATGGACCAGCCTTATGCGTTGAACGTGAAAGCCCTGAACAGCCGTTGGGCCCGCGAGGAGAACATCGACAGCTGGGGTCAGATGGTGATCAAGCACACGGGCGACACCGTGGAGCGTGTGACCGAAGCTCCGCGCAGCGGCATCTGGCGCATGAACAAGGACGGCAGCATCGCCTTCAGCCGCATGGACACGCACCGCCGCGCTGTGGAGCACGAGAACGAAGCCTTCTTCCTACGCATCACCCGCAAGGGCGACTGGCTCTACGAAGGTGCCGACATGGGCATCCTGGTGATGCGCGGCCGGCTGATGACCGACGAGTTCAAGTTGAATGACCGCGCCAGGAAATGGCTCAAGGCGATCAAGGGCCAGTACAAGAGCGTGGTGCCCGGTGGCATGGGCGCGAACGGCGATCAGGCGGTGCTGGAGATCGGGGGGTTCAAGATGATGTAATGAAGGAGTGGCGAGTGGTGAGTGACGAGTGGCGAGTGAATGCCCAAAGCCAATGCTTTTCGCGTGGGGCATTCACT
>JBGTIB010000106.1:0-2370 GCA_041745875.1 Flavobacteriales bacterium
GGAGCACCGCTATCGATCCAGTCCTTGATCGCCTGGATGTACATACCCTGGTGTTCGGGCCAGTCGGATCCCGCCACAAAACCGACCGGCATGATGCCCGAGGTGTTGGGGACGAACACGGTGAGCCGTTCGTGCAGGTAGGAAGCCTCATGATCACCAGGGGCCACGCGATAGATGAAGCTCCCCGAAGGATCATTGCCGATCACCGGATGGTAGACCAGCCCGTTGTAGGCACCACTGATGGTGCTCATGTCGGGCTCGAAGCTGCCGTCGTGGCAACCGCTCACAGCGCAAGTGGGTCGGAAAATGCGTTGGTGCAGCCCGGCGAAATTGTCCAGTGGGAGCAGTGGTTCATCCGGGGTATCGATAACCTCTTCCTCCTCCTTATCGAAAGGATTGACCTGTTCCTTCTGGCAGGCTACCATCAGGAGGACCAGCACGGGGATGAATATGGCGATCAGGTTCCGCATGGCTTACATCCGATCGAACAGGGAAAGGCTGCCGGGCTGGATCAGTCCCGCGCCCATCACTTCGTTCTTGATACCGAGGATCTCGCCGATGGTCGGCACCATGTCCGTGGCCAGACCTATCGGGTTGCCTTCGCCACCGATCTGCAGGTTGGTGGGCACATTGGGACCGGCCATCATGGAGAATACGCGCAATGAATTGGCATCGCTGTGGTCGTAAGCGAACCAGTCGTTGTCATCCAGGATGGCGTTGGGCTGCAGGTTGCGTCCACATTCCGGGGTGGCCATGATCACGGTGTTCCCTGCCATTTCAGGGACCTGGTTGTTGATGAAATCCCAGAGGTGCCCCACGGCGTGGTCGGCGCGGTGCAACGACTGCAAGTACCCGGTGAAGCTGCTGTGGCAACCATCCACTGCACTGAGGTTCACCACTGTGAGCGCGGGTTTGAAATGCTTGATCAGTTCGCAGGCATAACCCACGGTGCGCAAGTCGGTGTTGTCGCTCACAGGCGGGTGTGCGATGGTGCCCGCCTGTGTTTTCTGGAACATGAGTTCCATGAAGGCCTTGATCTCCTGCTTCTCTTCAAAAGTGTTGCCCAAACCCGCGGGGACGTTCCCAGCGTTGACGAAGCTGTTGTCCAGGAAGTACTTCATCTCGTACATCGGGGCCAGCTGATCCTCCGGATGGTACACCTTGGCGTTGGATAGATACTGGTCCCCTGCCGGACCGAAGGTGACGTTGGGGGCGAAGAAGTTGGCTCCATACTGCGCGCCGTACATGGGATGTTCGCTGTAGTTGAGCAAGGGCACGGAGTTGCCGATGGTATTGCCCACGAACCAGGTCTTGGTGGCGGGCAGTCCTGCATGGCGACGGAGGTACTCGAAGATGGTGGGGCGCAGTGGCTTCTGTGTGAGGCCTTGGGTGGCCGCCGTGCTGCCCTGCAACAGCGAGTTGAGCCCGCCATAATGTCCAGTGCTCACCGCTTGCATTTCACGGAAGAGCGTGCCCTGCGATTGCAGTGTGTTCCCCAACACGGACGGTATGGGGTTGATCCCGCCTAGTCCGGTGCCGTAGGCGATCTTCATTTCGGGAGGAGCGCCATTGAGCATGTTGTACATGATGTTGCCCTCGTAGGGGTCGTTCGCCTGACTGTCCGCCAGGTAGCGCTGCAACACCGACTCTTGTTGGCGTACCCCACCTGCGAAGAGCACGAAGACGACGTGCTGTGCCAGTTGCCCGCCACCACCCGATCCGGCGAAGAGCCTGCCACTGGGAAGTATGTACGGCGCGGCGAAAGCAGCCCCGGCTGCGAGACCTGCCTTGCGGATGAATTCCCTGCGCTTCATTCCTGGGTGGTGTTGGTTCAGTAGTAGAGATACTCGTTGCTGAGCGCGAATGAGAAGTAGACGAGTTCTGCGCTCACGTTGGGATCCGTTTGTATGTAGTTGCGGAACCAGGTCTTCTCCGCCTCAGTGGGCAGGCGCACGAGGAAACGCTCGTAGGTGGCGGTGATGAACGCGTCGACGTTAGCCTGCATCTCATCGTTGGAAGGGATGATCACCCCCGGCTTGTTCATGAAGTTACTGATGATCACCTCGCGCGCCAGTTCCTTGTCGCCGATGGACTCCATGCACTGGTGCAACTGGTACAGTTCGTTTGCCGAAAGGGCTGTCTGGAACATGTTCGCATGCAGCACCGCAATGAACTGCTCGTTGGTCTTCTCACGGTCCTTGTTCGCACTGGGTGGAAGCAGGTGCACCGCGTTCATCTCGTAGATGGGCTCCTTGCGACAGCCCGTCACCAACAGCAGCATGCCGAGCAACAGGGTCAGGGTGCGGAGGTGGTTCAACGTGTGCATGGCGATGTGTTCATTGGCCGAATCCGGCGTATTCGTCGCAGATC
>JBGTIB010000107.1:0-8994 GCA_041745875.1 Flavobacteriales bacterium
GCGCGTACATGGCGGCATGGTGTGGCCACAGCTCCTCACGCGCCTGCTCGTCCGTGGCGGCGATGTAGCCCGGTGAGTGCGCACCGATGGGCAGCGTCCCCTTGCCGAATTCCGCCAGTGCCCGGTGGTACAGTTCCACGAAGGGTGCGAAGGCGAGCGGGTCACCGCCGATGATGGCGATCATCAACGGCAGCCCGTATTGCGCGGCGCGCACCACCGAGGCCGGCGTGCCGCCCACACCGATCCAGGTGGTCAGCTTGCCCGATGCCGTGGGCGGGTACACGCGTTGGTCCTTCAATGACGCGCGCGTCTTGCCGCTCCAGGTCACCGGCCCTTCCTTCAGCAATTCCGTGAAGAGGTGCAGCCGTTCGTTGAACAGTTCCTCGTACTGGTCCAGGGGCAGCCCGAAGAGCGGGAACGATTCGGTGAACGAGCCGCGACCGATGATCACCTCCGCGCGGCCGTTGCTGAGCGCGTCCAGCGTGGAGAATCGTTGGAACACCCGCACCGGTTCATCGGAACTGAGCACCGTGACCGCCTAGCCCAGCCGTATGTGCTTCGTGCGGCCTGCGATGGCGGCCAGCACCACATCGGGGGCGCTCACCGCGAAGTCCTCGCGGTGGTGTTCGCCCATGCCAAAGAAATGGAGCCCCAGCCGGTCCGCCAGTTCGGCCTCGGCCACCACGTTGCGCAACACCTCTGCATGCGTCAGCGGCTTTCCATCGGCACCCACGGTCACATCGCCGAAAGTGTCCAGGCCTAGTTCAAGTTGTGCCATGTGTTGCGCCCAGTTGTGAAGAGCGCGAATTTACAGGGCGGTGGTGTGGGGTGGAACCCATGGCGATCGCCGACACCCGCTAGTAGGGTGCCCTTAAGCGCAGCGCTTGCGGTGTATGTGGTCCCGAACGGATCCTTAGGGGATCAGTACCCGCAGTGTCCTGGAATGTCTTCCGTCCGAGACCTGCAGGATATGAATGCCGGTCGCCAGGCCACCGATCGGTATGGAAGCACGATCGGCATGGGTCCTTCCTTCGGAGATGATCCTACCCTGTAGATCATGCAAACGATGTTCGAGATACCCATGGCTGACCACATTGTACTGGACCTGCAGCATGCCGTTGTCGATCGTGACAAGCACCTCCGGAGCAATTGGCGCTTCCGGCAATGTGGTGGCGCCACAGGTGCTGATGTACTGCACGAAGTCAGGGTAGGGTAGCGCGGTCACTTCATCCGCTATGGCACCGGTGACCATGCCATTTGCATAGTCCAGATAATACGTCCCGCAGATCGAGATCATGTATTCGCCCTCCTGCTCCAAGTTGTTCCCACACAGGCCGTTGCCCATCAGGTCGGTGTATCGCAAAGCCCAGATCACGGTGTCCCCGACCGACCACGTATCCGGATACATGCGGCAAAGCAGTCCGCAGTCACCCCACACGCGAATGATCTCTTCGGGTTGCGGTTGACCCTGGAGCGTCTGCACCACTTGCACATCCATGCCGTGTGCTGCCTGGCCCACCTTTACGCCCAGGATGATCGCATCAGGCATCCACCAGGCAGGGTTGGGGAATTCCGGGGGTTGTGGGTTCAGGGTTCCGCAGAAGGTCTGCGGGCCGAAGCACGAGCAGGCATAGGTTGGCGTGCTGAAGGCCACAAGTAATGTGAGGATCACGATGCTTCTCATCGGGTGTTTTTTTTATCCGACGGTGTGTGGTCGGTGAACGATGCCTGGGGAACGCTGGAACGTTCGGATCGCTGTGAATGGTTGATGAGACCCGCCCATGTCCATCCAAGGTCATCCTCATTCCGACTTGATCCCTCCGTTCCCGTACACCGGAGCATCCCCGATCCAAGGACGTAGTGGTGCCACAGGATCATAGGGACACTGGACCGATCCCAGGCCCAATAAGCCTGTTCTCAGCAACAGCAGCCCTACTTGCCGAACATCTTGCCCAGGCCGCCCAGCTTGCCGCCCACACTGCCCATCAGCTCGTTCGCCTTGCCGCCCATCAGGGAGCCCAACATATCCTTGTTGCCGCCGATCTTTTCGGCCAGCATGTTGGTGAGTAGAGGCATGATCAGGTCCTTCACCGAACCGGCCTTTCCGACATCCAAGCCCACCTGCCCGGTAAGCTTGCCCAGGAAGGTGCTGCCCAACCTGCCCATCAGGTCGTTGGCCCCCGTGGTATTGCTGTCCTTGGAGAAGAGGTTGAGCACGGTGTCGAGGTCGGCACCCTTGCCACCGATCACTTCCTGCACGGAGGACCCAGCGGCCTGCAGTGCGCCGTCGGCCTGACCTTTGTCCAAGCCCAGCTTGCCGACGAGGTCGCCGCCCACTTTGCCTTTCAGTTCGTTAATGAGTTGGTCGATCATGGATGTGGGAGTATTTGGGTAGGAGGGACAAGGTAAGTCTGTGTCCCAGGTCATGATCCTCCCGGGACCGGAACACGTCACTGAGCTGCCGCACTTCGCGATACAAAGCCCTCAGAAACCATTGACCCAAGCCCGAACCATCACATCATCGAGACCAAAGCAACTGTAAGACGTCATAAGACATAGGACATGCATTCCTCACTCCCCCGCCTTGGGTCGCACGGCACGCGGCTCCACCTGCACATGCGTGGTGGCAGGCCGGTTGATCGCGGGCTTGGGCGATGTTCCCCCGGTGCCCCCTTCAACAATGGAGAACGGCTTTTGGAACATGATGGAGTTCGGGATGGTGATCGTCTCACCCGTCCGCGTACGCATGCGAACGAAGAAATAGGAGAGGTCCTCGATCTCGCCCTCGAAGGGGTACTCCTTGTCGAATACCCTGACGGTATCGCCCAGCTTCAAGGGGTGGTTGAAGAACAGCAGGATACCCGCTGTGACATTTGACAACAAGGACCATTGGGCGAAGAAGGCGATGCCCAGCACGGTCATGGTCGTACCGGCGAACACGGCGATCTCCCGTGGATCAAGGCCCCAGACACCGGCGATCAGTACCACGGCCGTGAGTGAAAGCAACAGATGGATCGCCTTGACGGTGATCTTCCTGCGCGTCTTTTCCAGATGCGCTTTTCGCAGCGTTCTGTTGATGATGCTCCGGGTCACCAGCACGGCGAACAGGTACACCACCAGGATCACCACGGTCTGCAGTATGCTCAGCTCCTGGCCGCTCATCGGGTTACCTGATCGTCGTTTATTTCGTTCTTGCCGACCTGCTGTGCGTCACGGCTGCACCATCCAGTTTGCCCGGCGGTCCCCATCTGAAGTGGGTGCGAAATTACTGGAAGCCACAGTGCCTTTTTCCGGAAATGGACAAGGATGTTCAGCTTGTGTAGGATGAGGCTGGTGCTGCCCGTCGTTCCCAAGCGGCGTTCACTCCGCCTCCGCCGCGCCACACCTTCGGGTCGTGCGGTTGTATGCAGGCTGCCGAACCCAGGACACCCGAGCCGCGTAAGGGCCGCCATGAAGATCAACCTGACCACCCTGTTATTGCTCGGAGCACTGCTCCCCACAACCGCTCACGCCCAGGACTGGGGCGTGGGTTTACGCCTGGGCGACCCCAGCGGGCTCACCGTGAAAAAGTATTGGAGCGGCCATGCCTTCGAGCTCAACGTCGGACGTACGCACTTCTTTGGACGGGACGCCTACTACAATGGTCATTACAAGCACTGGTACGAGAACCAGCACTTCAACCACCACGAACATGAGTTCATCGGCTACCGCGCCAACCAGGCCCTCGCCGTGCAGGCGCATTACCTCTGGCAGAAACCCGTGAACAACGCCGCCGGTCTTGAATGGTATTTCGGCTTCGGTGGCCAGTTGCGTAGCTACCGCTACTGGTACAACTACCGCTACAAACCCGCCCAAGGCCCTGAATGGGTGGTGGTGAACGAAGCGAGCGTCACTGAGTTGGACCTTGGTATCGATGCTGTCATCGGCCTGGAGTACAAATTCGCCAATGCACCGATAAGCCTCTTTGTTGATGGTACCCTGTACATGGAGCTGTACGACAGACCATTCGGCATCCAGCCGCAGATGGGCCTGGGTGTCCGCTTCCGCTTCGGGGGCTAGCCGCTGATCACGCTGCCGACCCGGGAAGTCACCCGGGCCGTCATCATCACCACACGGAACCCCGGGCGTGACCCCGGGGTTTCATGCGTTCGGGCCCGTGCGATCGGATGCGCCTGCGCGACCCGGGGTCCCAGGGTCTTATGCCGCCGCAGGTTCTCCCGTCCCCGGGACCCAGCCGCTGCCCAGGTCCACACCGCATGCAACCGATCAACCCTCCCGGTCCAGCCCGTTCCGCTTTGCACTCTTCCGGAAAGCGGGGAGTTCCCAATGGAAATGCAGCGCCAGCATGCGCAGGGCGAAGCAGGACGCGATGCCAATGAGGAATACCAGGTCGTCGTTCCAGCCGAGGTGATCGCCCAGCACCACGATCGCCGCGCCCAGCAAGGCGGCCGAGGCATAGATCTCCCGCTGGAAGATCGCGGGCACCCGGTTCAGCAGCACATCGCGCAGCACGCCGCCGCCCACTGCGGTGATCATGCCCAGGAGGATCGCCACCTGGTGGTTGTGGCCGTAGTCCAGCGCCTTGCTTGCCCCCGCAACGGCGAAGAGCGAAAGGCCCAGCGCATCGAAGAGGAGCACCGGGCGGTCCATCCAGCGGCTCAGCGGCACAAGGCCCATCACCACGAAGGCTGCGGCCATGGCCACGGTGAGGTAGCGCCAGTCCTGCAGGCCCGCTGGCGGGATGGCGCCAATGCACACGTCGCGGATGATGCCACCACCGCACGCCACGGTGAAGGCCACCACCATGATGCCCAACACGTCGAGGCCCTTGTTCCGCGCCGCCACGGCACCGCTCATGGCGAAAGCGAAGGTGCCGGCCAGGTCGATGAAGGTATAGACCGCGTTCAGGTCGACCAGCGTGTTCATTGGGCGTGGATTCAGGCCGAAGCGGCTGCTCCGGTGGCGTTGATCCGTTCAGCCGTCATCGCGCCAACGCTTCATCTCCTCTGCGACCACATTGGCAAAGGCAGGAACGGAACCAGCGTACTTCTTGGCATGGTAGGGCACGGAAAGGCTGTTCCGCTTCCGGCGCACCGCTGCCTTCCGTGTTCCGGGCTTCACCCGTGCAGTGGGCTTTGGTTTGGTAGTGGCCATGCGTTAAAGGTAGTAGCGCACTTTGGCGTCATCAATATCCCCCCAACCCTGCCTGTCCTGCAGGCAGGCCCGGCCCGGCTTCCACCCCTGGTTCAGGTGCGCCGATAGCGCTGCGCTCCTACGCTGCCTGGCCGGTCATTGCGAGGCACGAAGCAATGGCCACCATTGCCCTTGACCCCAACCATTGACCCATCCGAGACCAAAGTAACAGACAACAGTCAACCGTCATAGAACATGCATTCCTCAAACTGCTTGGTCTCGGGCCACCATTTGCCAGATCAGGTGATGCCCTCATCTCACCAACGCCATGTCCGAAGCCGCCTCGGCCAGATCCTCGCATACCTGGATCAGTTCCGATTTTTCCGTTGGCACCGCTGCTGGCAGCTTCAATGGAAAGCCTGTGATGTGCGCATGGAAGTGATGCTGGTCGTCCGGTTCATCGGAAACCACGCCAAGAGAACGGATGGCCCGCACCTGCATCACCACCAGCGTGGCCCAGCCGTGGAGTTTGTCGCCGGCCTTGGACACCACATGCTCGCCGATCTCGCGTATCACTCCATCGGTCTTGCCGCTTACCCGGGACACCGATAACACGGTGATATCCTTCGGCAGCATGAACAGGTCACGCTTGGGTCTGTAGGGCGGTCGTTTGAAGTACTTGGAGTCGTGCCGTGCGAAGCGCGCAAGCACCTCTTCGTCGCCCACATCCGCTGGAAGGCCGGATGGAAGTATCAAGCGAAAATGGGGAATGTGCCGATGTACTCCAGTAGCTCGTCAGGGATGCTGTCCCCGAACCATTCGGTGCCGTTGCGCCTGCGCGGACCGATGCGATAGGCATAGGAGATGCGCCCGGTGGGCCCCACGCTCAGCGACAGCCGGTGGCCCTTGTTGCCGATCCACGAGAGGCTGATCTCGCCATCGGGATCCACGCCTGCGTCCGGCTCGGCAAAACCCATGGGCAATGCATCAACGAAGCGCAGGGCATGGTCCAGGGTGCGTGGATCCACGGGATCGGCCCCTTCATCCAAACCCTGTTTCGCACAGGCCTGCGCCAGCGCGCGCAATTCCGCCTTCAGTTCACGTCGCGCCAGAGGGTCGAACCAGTATGAACCATTGCGCATCTGGCGCTGTGCCTCATTGGCAACGACAATGGCCTTCCCTTCGGCGCTCTGCACCAGGTGATCCGTGAGTACATGCTCGGGGCCCCGTTGGCCGCGGAGCGGATGGGTTATTGGAAGAGCAGTTTGCATTTGGGCTTCAGGCTTTGCTCAAAGACATGCGTACACCAATCGTGCAATTGTGCGAAGTGGACCCAGATGTCCTCATCGGCTGTCACGTTGGCCGGGTCCAGCGTGGCTTCGGTATCCAGTGCGAAGGACCAGTGCTCGGGCTTGTCCTCCAGGGAGGACCAGATCACCCGGGCGCGTATGTCCTGCACATCGTCGTTCAAGGAATACTGCACATAGCAGTTGTGCGCCTTCAAGCCCAGGGTCGGTGGCGCAATGGCGAAGTAGTCGCTCAGTGAGAAGGAGTCTCCGTCGCGCGGTATGTCGATGCGGTCGATGTACCGCAGTACCAGCGCTGCCACGGGCGCTCCGTTGGTGAGCCGCTTGTACAGGTCCCAATGCTCCTTGAAGATCTCCAGCGAAGCGCCATAGCCACTGTAGGGTGGAAGGAAATTCAGCGTGATGCCGTTCACCAGATAATGGGCGAGGTAGGATCTGTCGGGGGCCACGAAACGGTAACCCGCCAGCTGCGACCGCGTGTCGTGGTCGGCCGTGCCATCCGGCTTCATCATCACCTTGCTTTCGAAGGTGTGTATCACTTTATGCTCGGTGAATGTGTTGTCGAATTCCTTGGGCACCGCTTCCAGGAAAACCGCAGGGTCAACAGGTACCTGTGACGCCGTGCGGATGCTGAAGATCATCTCCACCACCGGCGGCTTCCGGTAGCGGCCGGGATGGGCCGGCGGCAGTGGTTCGTTCACCAGGCTCATAGGTTCCCCAAAGTTCCGGCTGACGGCATTCCAGCCAACCAGTGGTCTGCTAATTAACGTGAATATATCCTTGTTCATTTCGATCGGGTCAGTTCCCCTTTTCCATAGTAGTCTATTCCTGTGCCGCCATCAGTAGACCCCTGAATAGCACTCCGGTCGCGGAGCAGCCTTGCGGAGGGAGGGCGATCCGGCAGAGAGCCGGGTTAAGAGAGAATGAAGAATGAAGAATGAAGAATGAAAAATGTAGAATGAAGAATGTAGAAAGAAGAACGACTTGTAGGTGTACGATATACTACGTGTTCACGGAGCGGAAGGCACTCCAGCTAAAGGGCGCGCCATTGCGAGACACGAAGCAACGGCCACCATTGCCCTTGCCCCAAACCATCCCCCTAACCAAGACCAAAGCAACCGTCAGCCGTCAACTGTCATAGGACATGCTATTGCCACACGCTGTCCAGCACGGGTCCGCTTTGCCCGGCACCATGAGTAAAACGCAGATGCAGATCGTCCCGGCCATCCGGCCAATGACGCATGTCCTGCTTGAAATTGACCACGAAGAACTCCGCCTGGCCCGCTGTGAACCATCCGAAGATATTCAGGTAGGTGAAGTGGGCACCGGACCGCAGTGCCCCGGCTTCGGCTGGTGAGATGATGTGGACGGACGTCTGCTCTATGACGGCCGGCAGTTCGATATCGGGGAGTTCATCATGCCTGCCGATGTAGATCGTATCCGGGAACGAACCATCGCGCTGGCGTAGGACCGTGATGTATTCGGCGATGGCGCTACGGTAGGCTTCCGCGGTATCCGGTCCGATATACATCGGTCCGGGCCCGGGATCCACGGAAGCAAGTACCGCAGTGGGTGTTGCATCACGCGGTGGTGTACCGCAGCCCAGCACGAAAAGGACGACCAAGGCGTACAGTGCCGCGCGCATGCCCCAAACGTAGGGAGATCCCGACATCCCGCTCATCGCTTCCAAGGTCTTGGGTGCAGCGGATTGTACGGGCGGTGGTTGGGGAGGACACCTCAATACCCCCCCAACCCCGGCCCGGCCTCCACGCCCTGGTTCAAATGCGCCGATAGCGCGGCCTCATTCGGGATCATCACGCGGCGTGCCTTGCTGCCCTCGAAAGGTCCCAGCACACCGGCGCTTTCCAGCTGGTCCACGATGCGGCCGGCGCGGTTGTAGCCCAGCTTCAGCTTGCGTTGGATCAGGCTGGTGCTGCCCTGCTGGGTCATCACCACCAGGCGGGCGGCATCCTCGAACATGCTGTCGCGGTCGCCGCTGTCCAGGTCCACGCCCTCGCCCTCCTCGGTGGGCACTTCGGGCAGGATCAGCGCTTCGGGGTAGCCGCGTTGGTTGCCGATGAAGTTGGTGATCTCGTCCACCTCGGGGGTGTCCACGAAGGCGCACTGGATGCGGATGAGGTCGTTGCCGGTGCTGAGCAGCATGTCGCCGCGGCCGATGAGCTGTTCGGCGCCGCCACTGTCGAGGATGGTGCGGCTGTCGATCTTGCTGGTGACGCGGAAGGCGATGCGCGCCGGGAAGTTGGCCTTGATGGTGCCGGTGATGATGTTGACGCTGGGGCGCTGCGTGGCGATGATCAGGTGGATGCCGATGGCGCGCGCCAGCTGTGCCAGGCGGGCGATGGGCGTTTCCACTTCGCGACCCGCGGTCATGATCAGGTCGGCGAACTCGTCGACCACCAGCACGATGTAGGGGAGGAAGCGGTGGCCGTTCTCGGGGTTGAGGCGGCGCTTGATGAACTTGGCGTTGTACTCCTTGATGTTGCGCACCTGGGCATCCTTGAGCAGCTCGTAGCGCTCGTCCATCTCGATGCAC
>JBGTIB010000108.1:0-2789 GCA_041745875.1 Flavobacteriales bacterium
CGGTAGCGGTGATCTTACGGCCTTGTTCATCGAGAATAGCGAGACCCTTCAAGGCATGGCCCACAGCAAGCAACTGCTGCTTCAGGCCAAGTGCTTCAAGTGCCCTGATCGCGTTCCCAGCCAGACCAAGACCCGCCCCGAGAGGTCGCATCTCCGGTGCTGCTTCGAACACTGTGGCGCGCAACCCGGAACGTTCCAGTGCGATCGCGGTGGTGAGGCCTGCGATGCCACCACCGATGATGGTAAAGTGTTGTTGTTCCATGACGGGGACAAATGTTCCCCGGCATTTTTCCGTTCCACTTGACCTATGTTAAGAAGTGAGTTCTACCACGACACTAATGGAGCAAGCCTGGGGTTATCCCTTGGAGTATGGTCGAGCAAGTGAGAGCGTGCGAGGGTGAAAGGGTGCGAGAGCGATGATCACAGCACACTGATCGGCGCCTTCCGCGCGGACACACTTGCACCCTCCCACCTTCTCACTTTTAGTCTCTTTTTCGCCACTAGGTCCAGGGTAGGAGCAAGAAGTGACCCCCTAAGGATCACTGCACCCCGGCGCGGATGCGGCTGATGCTCACCGGCGTGGTGTTCAGATATGAGGCGATATAGTGCAGTGGACAGCGGTTGGTGATACCCGGATAGGTGCGCTCCAACAAGGCATAGCGCTCGGCTGCCGAATGGAACCGCAGGCTTTCGATCCGTTCCTGACCCTGGAGCATACCGAACAGGGCCATTCGACGCGAGGCACGCTCAAGGTCATGGTGCTTGGCGCAGATATCGTCCAGCGCTTTGGCCGAGAACGCCAGTACATCTGAATCCTCGATCAGTTGGATGGCCTTGTGCGAAGGCTGTTGCGTGAAGAGGCTGGGCACCGCTCCGATGAACTGACCATCGATCGCGAAGTAGTCGGTCACATCCTTGTCCTCCCGGTGATAGAATACCCGGGCCAGTCCTTTGCGGATGAAGAACATGTTGCGTGCAACCTGTCCGATCCTCAGGAGTTCCACACCCCGTTCCATGTGTTGTTCCGTAAGAATGGACTCCAGGTCCGCGATCGCTTCATCCGGCAATGGTTGCACCCGTTGGAAGGTGGCAATGATCGGGTTCGCGTGCATGTGGACCTTACGTTGAGGATGCCAATCTATCAACGCGGATCGATCCCACATGTGTCGGCCATGATCGGAGACCCTCTGATCCATGTATCAACTGCGGTTGAAGCGGCAGGCGCCTTGGAGAAGAACGGGAAAGCGACCTTTCCTTCGGCTGCACGAATGGAGAATGAACTGAGCAGGCGGCCCCGACCGATCATCTCATCGCGTTGCCCCGTGCATCGAAAAGATGAATGGCATCCGCTCCAGGACCCAGGCCGGCACCCCTTGTTTGAACGGAGCGGCGATCCCTCGACCCTATCAATTACTTACGCGACCAGCCCCAGTTCAACCAGGGCATGCTTCATCGCACTACGCGCACGAAAGAGGTACACCTTCACCTGGTCCAAGGAGAGTCCGGTCATGTTGGCTATTTCAGCATAGGAGAATCCTTCATGGTCGCGCAGCAATACGAGTGAGCGTTGTTGTGCCGAAAGTTGGGCAAATCCCCGATCGATCATGTCCCGCAGTCCGGCCTCGGGTTGGGTCGTGGTCAATGCATTGTCGTGCCAGGCTTCGTAGCGTGCGCGGTACTTGTGCCGACGGACGTGGTCCAAGATCGTATGGTGCGCGGTGGTGAACAGGAAGGAACGGACCTTCGCCCCATCCACCCGGTCCAAGTACATCCAAAGGCGCATGAAACATTCCTGTACGATGTCCTTTGCCGTATCGCGGTCACGCAGGTGACGCACCGCATATCGGTACAGGGCGTCGGAGTGCTTATCGACCGCTGCATTCTATTCCCTGGCATCCATGGTCTTTCGTTCGTTGGTTCCCACGGTGCGAAATAGGCACGTACGCGGACCCTGGTCCCTGACCGAATGCGACAGATCATTGTCGAAATGCGACTTCGCCGTTCCCATGGCACGGCATGGGGGGCAGCCGCGCCTACCTATGTACGGCCACGCGCTCCGTCCAACTGATCAGCCTGATCATCCCCACTTCAGCGTATGCGACGCAACGGACCGCAGTCCCCGGACGGACCTACACCACTGCGTAGAGCGAGCCGGTCCGTCGGTGCACCAGGCGAAGGCACGGTCAACCCTACTGATCCTCCACCGGCACCACGGGCGAACGACCCTTCCACAAGCCCAGGTTGTACACCAACACCACATGCAGGGTGCTGTTCGCCTCCAGCACTTCACTGCCCGAAAAGGCATCAACCCGGTTGAGGGTCTGGAATAGGTAGCCGGCCATTACGGTCATCTCCTTGGTGGGGTGGTAGCCAATGAGCCCGCTGATGCGGTTCTGGCTGAAGCGGTCGCCCGGTGCAGTGCCACCTATGCTCAGGAAGATCTCGTCGTAGGCGTTCAGCGTCCAGGGGCTATCGGACCCGATCGGCAAGGTGACCCACACGCGATATCGGAAACGCTCCGAGGTACCATAACCATCATGATCACCTTCTCCGGTCGTTCCATTCGGGACCAGGCGGGCCATCCAACGGTGCTCCCAACGATAGCGGTGCTGCATCCGCACCCGGCCGATCTCGTTGCTGAATTGCGCCTGTAGAAATCCGTGGTGCTCCCAATTCGAAAAGCGGATGGGATACTTACCATAGCGGTAGTTCTCGTAGTAGCTGTAGCCAGCGGTGAGCATCACCTTGTCGTGCAGGTGGAAGTTCACGGCAGGGCGGATGAGCAACTG
>JBGTIB010000109.1:0-74400 GCA_041745875.1 Flavobacteriales bacterium
CCAGCTTGGCCTGACGATCTTGATGGTCAAAGAATCCTGCTGAGGGGCGCTTCTTGTTCATGCTTCAAAGAGATCGATCAACGCACCACTTTGTCAAGATCAGGACAGCTCAAGTTGTCCACAGGTTCTTCGAACTACCCATGAATGGTAAGCCCGTCCCGACTGGTGTATTTGATCGGCTTCATTTCCGCCATCTGATCTTCATCGATCCAGGGCCGCAACTGGGCAACCTCGTCCACCTCTCCGGATGCTGAATCATAGAAGTAGTAAGTACCCGGATGGCGGTCGCTTCCGGCCCATACCATGAACATGGTCTCCTCATCGTTCTCGCCGTAGATCCAGTACTCATAGTCCTTGAACTTGTCGGCCATTTTACCGTAGCGCGCTTCCGTTTCCGCATCGAGGAAGTGCCGCTCATCCTTCGTGCCGGTCCAGCTCACCATGGTCAACACCTTGCGTTTGCGACTGTAGTCCAGGCCATACACATCGAATTCCGGGTGGGCGTATATCTCGCGGATCTCCTTGCCTGTTGCCATGTCGTATTCCACGATCGCCGACTTGTCCCGTCCGTTCAAATTGCTCGCGGCATAAACGTTCTTGTTGTCGAAGGTGAAGAATATCGGCGCGAAGCTGTCCTTGAAACCGGTGCGCATGAACTCCTTGAACGGCTCTTTGTCGGAGGCGCGGTGGTAGAGTACCTGATCCGTCCCATCGGTCTTCGTGGCAATACGGATGGTTCCCGTGTGATCGGTCACCCAGTTCTCGAAATTCTCTGTGTTGGCGTACAGCGCCTGGACCTCGCCGGTGTTCACGTTCACCAGGTACGGATCGAAGACCTGCGGATTGCGCTGGTTCATCTGCACGATGATATGCTGCTCCCGCCCGGGGATGTTGTGCAGCACATCCATGGTACCGGCACGGACACCCTGCTCAGGGGTAAGTGCCTTCACATCACTGCCATCAATGGCAGCGCTGAAGACGATATAGTTCTCGTCGCCATTGATGTCGCGGCTGTAAATGATGCGGTCGCCCTTCCAGAAGTAGCCACCCACGTCACGGATGGTATCGCGCGTCACCTGAACGGGTTCGCCGCCTCCACGCTCCTGCACAAAGATGTTCATGCGACTTTTCCAGGGAGCACGATAGCTGATGTATCGACCATCGGGACTGATCCGGAAGCTGGCCTTTTCGGGGTTCTTGAAGAAGTCCTTCATGTCCACACGCGAGGGTGGGGCCTCTGCCATGGATGTTTCAGCAGGCTCTCCACAACCCGCCATCAAAACGGCGACGGAAAGAGCGGATAGCAAATGGGGAATGGTACCAGGAACGTTGATCGAGCGCATCGGGTGAGTGTGTTTTCCCCAAAGATGATCACGAAGGCGCAGGCTCAGTACAGTGATCCACGAACGGTTCAGGGGCGTGATGGATCGTAGGTCACCGCATTCTTCTTCCAGTGGTATACCCAAACCTTACGGTAGATCTCAGCGCTGTCGATCGCGCTGTGTGTGGCACGCAGGTCGCTGATGAGCGTGGCGCCCACGGTATCCGGTGGTGCCGCATGGACGAGCAATATCGTGGATGTCCCTGGCAAACCCGGTTCCAACAAGGGGTCGTACAACTCATCCGGTTCCTCCCTTGCGGAACGCCTCGGATCCTCGGCGAAACGGTAGGTGAGCCGGTACCATGGTGGAACGACCAATACCTGTGCGCTGGGGTCCGCCATGCGCCAACGCTCGATCTGCGCGACCACCTTGGAGGGGTACATTCCATTGCCTTCCCATGGTGTGAAGGTGAGAATAAGCCCCAGCACCAACGCGCCGGTCGCGAAGCGCGCGGGGTAGGGTGGCAGGCTTGCGATACATACGCCCACCAGTAGAAAGAAGCCCGGCGCAGCAAAGCTGAGGTAGCGGTCCAAAAATATCGGGACCAGGAATGATACAAGGAACATGGCGAACAAGGGTATGAATGTCCAAAGCAGACCCAGTTGCAAGGCGGTACCCCGCGTGCGGTACCGGATGGTGGTGTAAGCGATCAGCAACAGAAGGGCCACCGCGATCACCGGCGCATTGCTCCATCGCCAGATCATATTGTAGATCTCCTCCGGTGCAGGAGGTGGAAGCCAGGTGCCTCGGTCGATGCTGGTGGCGGCCCGGTGCACAAGCAGGCCCACATAAGGCAGATAGGCCACCATCACCAGCAGGACGGAGATGGCATGGTTGCGGATCATGGTACGCCAGGCCGGTATCAGGAGCACAAAAGCCATCTGCAGGCCTATCACGAGCCAGCCGAAGAAGTGGGTGTACACCATGAGCACGTTGACCAAGAGCAGGATCCACCGCGCATCCTTCCGTCCATCGGAGAGTCTCGCCAACTGCCACATGGCCGTAGTGGCCAGCAGCACCCACAGACTGTAGCTGCGCACCTCATGGGCAAAGCCGTACAAGTGGTTGTTGAACAGGAAAAGCAATGCTGCGACCAACGCGGCCAGGTTGCCGGACCAGCGATGTGTCAACAGGAACAATGGCCATACCGTGAATGCACTGAACACGGCCGAAGGCACGCGGAGCGCTCCCACCTCGAGCCCTGCGATGGGCAGCCAGGCTTTGATCAGCAGGAAGTAGAGCGGAGGATTGTTCTCCGTGCGCAGCATGGCGAAGAGTTCGCCCAACGATCGCTGCGCCCAGTACACGGTGAAAGGCTCATCGTGGGCGAGCTCGTTCTTGCCGATCCAGGCCAGTTTCAACACCAGGCCGCCAAGTACCAGAGCGAAGAGCAGCAGGCGCGATGGAACAGGGTGCGGCACGCCGCGAAGCTACCCGAACACCCTACACGCGACGCCACATCAAGTAATGCGCGCCGATGCCGGGAATATCGAAGGCTTCACCCTTTACTTGAAAACCCATGCCGGTGTAATAGGCCACCGCCACCTCCCTTGCATTGCACCAGAGGATGTCCGCCTGTTGTGCCTTCAAATGCTCCAGTGCAAAACGCAAGAGCTGCCGACCAGCCCCCTGCCTTTGGAAGTCGGGATGGGTGGCCATGCCACGCAGCCGATACTGCTTCCACCCCAGAAGATCGTGGTTCCGTTCCGGATAGAATGAGGCGATGGAGATCCGATGCTCGCCGATATGCACACCCAAATGGAAGCCGCCTTCAAGCCTGTCATTGGCCCAATGGCAATCCTCCTCGACGCCACCAGGGCGAAGCACCTTCAGGCGTAAGGGATAGGTGTCAGCGGTTCTGATGAAACGGATGCGCACGGATACGGACGTTTTGCTTGGGGCAATTTAGGCCAGGAAGACCAGCTGTGTCCAGTAACAGTGCGGTCATCAAGGGCCATCCTTCGATCGCGCAGTGAGCAGGGCGGTGAGGCGCTGCATGTGCTGTCTTGCCAGCGCGGTGGAGGTCGCACAATCCTTGGTGCCGGGTACGATGCGCGCCAGTACGATGTCCTCCTGTTCCATGCGCAGCACCACTTCCTCCTGTGTATTGCAGCCTTGGTAGCCGGAAGATACGGTGCGTGCTTCCACGATCCCGAGTTCCGACCAGGGGATCATCCGCTCGCTGGCGGTCAACGGCAGGGCTACTTCACCCAATAATGCGGATCGCTGGCGTATCCGGACACCTTCCTCTGATATGCGCGCGGAGACCGGTGGGAGGAACAGCACGGCATACAATGCCCAGGCACCCACGACCAACATGCCCCACCGTGCGCCGCGCACCGCAGCCCGGATGGGTTCGCCGTGAAGCCCGCGTGCCAGCCAGCCACCGGCCACCGATAGGATCAGGCCGCCGGCAAGTGTGGTCAAGGCGGCAATGGCCAGTCGGCCAGGGAGTGATACACCTCCTGCCACCACGGTATCAGGACCGACCAGGTATCCGTTCCGCAATGCTTCGAAAAGATCGTCGGGTCCTGTGCCGCCCCCTGTGAGCTGCCTGTCCACCAACCACCACACCAAGCGCAGCAGCAGGACGATCCCGGCACCGAGGCTCAGGAACTGGAAGGCTTCCTGGCTGTTGTCGTCCACGCGTGGGAACATCGCTGCGTCCCGGGTGGGGTCAATTGAAGTAGCGCATGTCCTGCCCGGACTTCAGCCCTTTCACCGAAGCAAGCATCAGGCGTATGACGTTCTCGACGTCCTCGCGATGGACGGTTTCGACCGTCGTGTGCATGTAGCGCAAAGGCAGACTGATCAAGGCACTGGGGACACCGGCATTCCCGTAAGCGAAAGCATCGGTATCGGTGCCTGTGGCACGACTGGCCGCCTGGCGCTGAAAGGCGATCTTCTCTTTTTCGGCCGTGCGTACGATGTGCTTCAGCACGTTGTTATGCACGGCAGGAGCATAGCTGAGCACGGGTCCAAGGCCGCAGGCGATGTCGCCGCTTTTCACCTTGTTCATCATCGGTGTCTGCGTGTCGTGTGTCACATCGGTCACGATCGCGATGTCCGGTTTGATGCGCTCCACGATCATCTCCGCCCCCCGCAAGCCCACTTCCTCCTGCACGCAGTTCACCACATACAGGCCGAATGGCAGCTTCACCCGCTGTTCCTTCAAGAGGCGAGCGACCTCCGCGATCATGAAACCGCCCATGCGATTGTCCAGGGCGCGGCCCACGAAATTCCTGTCGTTCAGCACCATGAACTCATCCTCGTAGGTGATCACGCAACCCACGTGCACCCCGAGCTTTTCCACCTCCTCCTTGCTGCTGCAGCCACAATCCAAGAAAATGTTCTCCAAGGTCGGGGCCACTTCAGCCTTGTCGTTTCGCACATGGATAGCGGGCCAGCCGAAGATCGCCCGAACGATGCCTTTCTCGGTATGGATGTTCACCCGTTTGCTCGGTGCGATCATATGGTCGCTGCCGCCATTGCGCTTCACATATATGAAGCCTTCCTTGGTGATGTAATGCACGAACCAGCTGATCTCATCGGCATGCGCTTCGATGACCACCTTGTATTCCGCCTTGGGGTTCACCACGCCGACCACGGTCCCATAGGGATCCACGAAATGGTCATCCACATGGGGCCGGATGTATTCGAGCCACAGTTTCTGGCCGGCACTTTCGAAACCGGTGGGCGATGCATTGTTCAGATAGCGTTCCAGGAAGGTGAGCGATCCTTTCGATAGAATGGTCTTGGAGGTGGGTTTCTTCGCCATGGTCCTTGGTCGGTGCGCAGGGGTCTGGAAGAGCGCACGGGCAGGTGGCAAAGCTAGCCGTGTCACGTGACTGCGTACTTTGGCCACGGACCTTTGTTTGAACATCGCGCATGAAGAACCTGTATTGGATCATGCCTCACCTCGCACACTGGGTGATCATCGCCTCAGCCCTGCTTTTGGCACTTGCTCCGGTATCGGCACAGGATCCCGGTACTTTGCGCAAGGCGCATGAACTGGCCAGGCAGGCGGACCGCATAGCAGCGGGCGGCATACTTGGTTTCGAGGAAGCACAGCGCCTGTACGAGGAGGCGGTGACACTGGCCCCTGAAGATGGGGAGCTGCGTTTGAAGGCTGGCGTGAACCAACTGAACGGACCGCAGCGTCATCTGGCCCTGCAGCATATCGAGGAGGCGGCCAGGTTGGGTTTCGAACCCAGCCGTGTACATTACTTGTTGGGCTATGCGCGTCAGCTGAACGCGTTCTGGGAGGAGGCCATCGTCGCCTATGAGGTTCACCAGCGCGGTCATGTGCCACGCCCCGACCAGCCGACGATGTACAGTACCGCACCGAAACAGATCGCGGAATGCCGCCACGGCTTGCGCCTTTCGGGCGCACCATCCTCCGCCACCGTAAAGCATGCTGGCACCACCCTCAATTCATCGTACGCCGACTATGGAGCATTGCCGTCCGCAACGGGCGATACCCTGTGGTTCACCTCGCGCAGGCCAGTGGGAACGGCAAAAGTGAACAAGACCACGGGAGAATACTTCGAGAACGTCCACCTCGCGATCCAACGGAATGGAACATGGACCGACCCTGTTGCAGAAGCAGGCCCGCTGAACAGCGCAGGGAATGATGCCAGTGTCGGATTGACACCCCAAGGCGGCATGTTCATCTATCGCGACGACAAGGGTCATGGCGACATTTTCCGATGTGACCGCACGGCCGGTGGATGGCAGGAACCTGTGCGCCTTGGGCCGAACGTGAACACACGTGGAAATGAAAGCAGCGCTTGGATCACGGGGGATGGCACCTGGCTGTATTTCGTGAGCGATCGACCCGATGATAATGTAGGCGGGCAGGATATCTACCGCTGTCCATGGGATGAACGCACGAAGGATTGGGGACCAGCTCGCAACCTGGGGCCTGATGTGAACAGCACCTATGATGAGGATGGAGTGTTCGTCGCACCGGACGGAAACACGCTTTATTTCAGTAGCAAAGGGCATGACAGCATGGGTGGCTACGACATCTTCCGTTCGCGGGTGGTGGATGGTCGCTGGACCAAGGCCGAGAACCTTGGTCGGCCCGTGAACTCCCCGGACGACGACCTCTTCTTCGTGCTTTCCGCAGATGGTGCCACGGGATGGTTCAGTAGTGTGCGTCCGGGTGGTCAGGGTGAGGATGATATCTATCTCGTAGCCTTTCCTGCCGGGTATTGAGCACATGGGTACCACACCGCTGCGCAACGTGAACACGCCCAGGCCGACCCCGATGCGGACCGGCGATTCTTCATGGACGGTGCTGCACCCCGTGCTTGAGAAGCCTTATCACAGTGCGCATGGTGCGTTGGATGAAAGCAGGCATGTCTTCCTACGTGCAGGCCTGGAAGCCACGGGCGGTGGGCATGTGCGTGTATTGGAAGTAGGTCTCGGAACAGGGCTCAATATGTTGTTAGCCTGGGTCCATTGCCTAGACAACAAGGGAACGGTACACTACACAGCCTTGGAGCCGAACCCCTTGCACCGCTCCGATATCGAGCCCTTGCAGCATTGCACGGCCGTAGGATATCCGGAGCGGCATGAGCAATTCCTACAGCTCATGTGCGCACCCGAAGCTGTGGAACATCCTGTGGAAGGAGGCTTCACGCTGCTACAGTTGCGCACCCCGATCGAACAGTACGAGGCGTGCGATGCATTCGATGTGGTCTACTTCGATGTGTTCGCACCAAGTGCCGCACCGGAGCTTTGGACCCTGGAGGTGTTCCAACGGTTGCACAAAGCCATGGCGCCCGGTGGCCTGTTGGTGACCTATTGCGCCAAAGGGGTCGTACGACGCACCATGCAGGCTGCGGGGTTCGCCGTGGAACGGATACCGGGACCTCCTGGCAAACGGCACATGCTTCGGGCGCGAAAGGGAAGCGTCGCAACCATGCAGCACGATCCATCGACATGAGTTGACCCCATGGAACCATCGCGTTTCACCATACGTGTGTATGGCCTGCTGATCCATGAGGATCGCGTGTTGGTGTCGGATGAACTGATCATGGGTCGACGCGTCACCAAATTCCCGGGTGGCGGCCTGGAGTACGGGGAAGGTTCGAAGGATTGCCTGCTCCGGGAGATCCGTGAGGAGATCGCCGTAGAAGCACTGGATATGCAGCACTACTACACCACGGACTTTTTCCAACAGAGTGCATTTCACGAGCGACCCATGCAGGTCCTGAGCATCTACTATACATTCCGTGTGCACGATCCGTACTCGATCCCGGTGGTGCTGGTACCTTTCGATGGGTTCCGTGGCACCGGTGAGCAGGAAGTGTTCCGTTGGCTGGACCTTCGCACCGCTACATCGGAGGATATGAGCCTGCCCATCGATCGTGTCGTGTTCTCCATGTTGAAGGACTGATGCGTCACGCACCCAGGCGGCGCATCACCATTCTTTCCACCAGTTCGAACACGGTATCGGGCTCCTGGGTACGCCAGTGCAGGGCGTTCAACTTGCCGCCGAGCAGAAAGTACTGATCGATGTTGGCGCTTTGCATGTCCTCCAATACATGAGGGCGGAAATTGAGCAAGGCGATCCACCCATCGGCATCGCTGACCTCCTCGAACCATTCAGCATAGTACTCTTCATCGCTCGTATGGAAGTTCAGTACGTTCTCACCGATGAGGATGTATTTGTGGACACCTTGTGCCAGGAGCATTTCCACCAAGTTCCGTTTCAAGAGCATGATGTCATTATGCAGCAGGTCGTTCCACTCACCGATCAGTTCGAGGATCACATAGCCTTCGTCATAATCCGTGTACAACTGTTTCAGATACAGCGTGTTGCTCCCGACGTTGTCCCATTGGGGGTGGATCACATGATCGTACACCGCATGCGTGAACTCGAACTCGCTATGCTCCTCGCCGAAAAAGGGCGAACGCTCATCTTCCTCGGCGGAGTACTTGTGCCGCCAGTTCCAGAATGGTTCAATGTCGTGCATGACACTGCAAAGGTGGGACTCCAGAAACCGGAACGGAATGGTTGCCCATGTTCACGGAACCCGAAAGGGTTTTCCGCCGATGACACCAGGAGGAGCTACAACGTATGTCCTGCCTCGATCGCGCGCCTTACACTCCCATAACGGCGCAGCATTTCATTCGCTACGGCATGTTCCACACCCAGGGCTTCCATCACCATGCGTGTGCCCCGGTCGATCAGTTTGTGGTTGCTCAGTTGCATGTCCACCATGCGATTGCCGTGCACGCGCCCCAGTCGGATCATGGCCGCCGTGCTGATCATGTTCAGGATGAGCTTCTGTGCCGTGCCGCTCTTCATGCGCGTGCTACCGGTCACGAACTCTGGTCCCACCACGGCCACCATGGGATGCTGCGCGATGGTGGCCACCGGACTGCCGGGGTTACAGGTGATACCGCCGGTCAGTATGCCCCTCTCATTGCACCGCTCCAAGGCACCGATCACATACGGCGTGGTGCCGCTGGCAGCGATCCCCACCACGCTATCGTCCGTACCGATGGCATGCTGTTCCAGGTCCTTCCAACCTTGTTCCGCATCGTCCTCGGCGAATTCCACGGCCTTGCGAATGGCGCTGTCACCCCCGGCGATCAAGCCGATGACCAGCCCATGTGGCACTCCGAAAGTGGGTGGGCATTCGCTGGCGTCCACGATACCGAGCCTACCGCTGGTGCCGGCACCCATGTAAACGAGCCGTCCTCCGCGTCGCATGCGTTCCACCAGCGCTTCCACGAAAGCTTCGATCGCCGGGATGCACGCAGCTATCGCCTGCGGAACGCCCTGGTCCTCCTCGTTGATGCGGCGCAGCAGGGCCTTTGTGGACATGCGTTCCAGATCATCGTGGCGGGAGGGTTGTTCGGTGATGCGGTCCATGGGATGCGTTGCGATCCAGTGTTGGAGGGGATCACAAAGAAAGGATGCGGCGGTTGGTGTTCCACCTTCGTGGGATACGAGGGTCACTCAAGCACCACCGGCAGCACCTCCGTGCCAGTGGCAACTTGAACGTGGAGCAGATACAGACCTGATGGCAGATCACCGCGCTCGATGATAATAGTGCGGGCATGGTTCGACACTTCGCTGCGCAACAGGCGTCCCTGTTGGTCGAAGAGACGCCATTGGTGGACACTGCTGTCGCTGCTTGTGATCGTGAAGCGGTCCTTGGCGGGATTGGGTTCAACCTTGATACTATGCGGCTCCGTTCCATGATCGGGCGTGCCTACCACACAATCCAGTGGATCAAGCGAAAGCTTGATGCGCGGTGCGAGGTAGCCTGCCACGGTATCGATGTAGGCCATGCCCTTGGTGGCGCTCATGTCCGGGTTGTATAGCAAAGCCTGGTCGTGCGTGGTAAAGCCGGGTGCGATCTCCACCAATGCAAAGGTCCCTTGCGGATCCCACCAATGCCAGGGCTGGCTTTCCTGGAAGGCGCTCGCATTCATGGGCCGGACCACCGGGAAGAGACCCTCGGCTTGCGCTCCGTTCCCTATGGTCACACCATCCACTATAGTTCCATACAGGGAACGGGCGCGGTCCGTGTGGGGATCACCACCGGGCATGTTGGAGAAGGGATCATTGTTGCCCAGATTATTGCTTCTGCGCATCACAGCCTGCCCGCCATTCACCTGGAACAGTGGATCGACCAACCACCCGAACCATGTCCCATGGTCGAACGGGAATGTGACATCATGGATGCAGTGCAAGGCTGCTGCAGGAATATCCCCCGGTGCGATCCAAAGCGTGTCCACCAGGCCGCCACCAAGGCTGCCCACGAACTGTATCTCTGCACTGTGACCGTTGTCGCGGTACAGGTTCCAATGGCCGCCAGTGCCATCGATGCCACCGACCAGCGTGGTGTCGATGTAGCTGATCGTCGAGTCCCATGGCAGTGGTAGCAATTGTCCCGAGAACAGTTCCTCAGGGTCGTCCCAATATGCTGTCGCCAGTGCGACCATGGCTCCGGAGCCTGCACCCACTACGGCGATCCGATCGGGATCCACAGCCCAGCCGTTGCCCGTACCCTGGGCGCGCCACCAGCGCACTGCTGCACGCACGTCATGCATCGCCCTGTAGATCGCATTCAGGAATGATCCACGCCGTGCGTCCAAACTAGTGATCAGGGGGTTCCAGCCGTAACGCTGGTCCACGGCGGCAGCCACGTAGCCGCGGCGTGCAAGGGTTCTGCATAAGGCCGTCACGCTGCTGTCGGTACGCATGCCATAGGGTCTCGCGTTCATCGGTGGTGGCAGCAATCCGCCGTCATGCAACACAAGCACCAGTGGTCGTGCTTCGCAGGGATCCACATCTTGAGCGGGTGCGTGGATGTCCATGAACAAGGAAGTGAGCTTCACGCAGGTGCTGGGATCGTCCGGGTCCAGGTAGGCGCCGGGGTAGGGCAGGCCCTGGTCGGTGAACGCCTGCAGGTCCGTGAATTCGGCCATCAGGGTGGCACAATTGGGGTTGATGAACAGGAAGTCCGTGTTCGTAGCGTAAGCGACATCCGTGGTAAGTTCCAACTGTGCCTCGGTGAATACTTCATCCACATAGCGTTGTTGGGCAAGCCCGACCTGCCAGAAGAGAATGGCGACCACGGTGTGCAGGCGATATCTCATGTTGCTTCGTGTGGGCTAACGAATGTAATGTCAACAGGTCACGCACGGATCGATGAGCAGGTCACAAAAAAGAAAGAAGGGCCACCCTTGGGCAGCCCTTCTTCATACCGATCAATAAGGTGACTAGTCGAGCACCACGCGGCGCACCGCATCGCCATCGGCGAAGAACAATTTCACCAGGTACACCCCGGACTGCAGACCTTGACGGTCCATGATGACGCGGTCGCTGTTCACCGTGGCGGTGCGCAGCAGTCGACCGTTCACATCGAACAATTCGTAGTGGCGGATCGCTGCCGAGGCGCTCACGAAGTACACCTGGTCGTTCGCCGGGTTGGGGTACACATCCACCTGGTGGGATGTGGCCTCGTTCTCGTTCACCGACACGTAGGTGCAGGCACCGTCCATGTTCAGTGCAGCAACGATGCGCGGGTTGAGGTAACCCATGATGGTATCGATGTACGCATTGGCCTTAGCCGGGCTCATGTCAGGGTTGCTCAACGAGGAGAGTTCATGGATCGTGAGACCAGGTACCGAAGAAGGCGATGTGGCGATGGTGCTTGTCGGATCCCAGAACTGCCATGGGCTGGCCTCATCCTGGAAAGGTGGCGTCCCACGGGGGCGCAACATCGGGAAGAGCCCTTCATTATCGGCGAACACGGTGACGCCATCGTAGGTCTGTCCGTACATGCTGCGCGCCTTGTCGGTGAAGGGGTCGCCGCCGGGCAGGTTGGCAAAGCTGTCGTTGTTGCCGTAATCGTTGGCCAGTTGAATGAAGAGGTTGGAACCGTGTACGGGAACCACGGGTCCCTGTGTGGTGGGCACGATCACAATACCCTCGGTGAAGGGCGCGAAGGGATCGAACACAGTGTGGAAAGAGACCATGGGTACATCACCCGGCTCCAGCCAGCTGGTATCGGCCAATGCCCCACCCAGGTTCACACAGAATTGCGTTTCGTAGTCGAAACCATTGGGCCGGTACAGGGAGAGGGTACCACCGAGACCGGCCAGGTTGCCAACAGTGAGGGTGTCCACATAACTAACGGTGGCGTCGAATGGATCGGGGCGGAATTTCTCAATGAACAATTCCTCAGGACGGTCCAAAGTGGCATTTGCCAGGGCAAGGTATCCTCCGGTGCCTTCGCCGAGCACGATGAAGCGGTCACCGCACAAGGCGTATGGGTTTTCACCTTGACCTACGGTTTGTTTCACGGTGCGTACGAAATGCCGTGTGTCGTGCACGGCGCGATAGATGGCGTTCAACAACTGTGCGCGACGCTCCTCCTCCGTGCCTGCAGCGGGATTCCAGCCGAGGCGGTAGCTCACACTGGCGGCCACGTATCCTCGCTTGGCCATCCGGCGGCAGATCTCCACAGCCGTAAGGTCCTTGCGCTGGCCGGTAGGGCTCTGGTTGATGCCGGGGGGCAGCGCATTGCCGGTGTGCAGGTAGATCACCAATGGGCGGTTCGTCTCGGTGTCCAACGCCTGGTCGGGCTGATACAGGTCGAAGCGCAGGTTGGTCACCTTCACGCCGGTGCTGCCATCGGCGGGGTCGAAGTAGGCAGGTGGGATGGGGTTGCCAAGCGTAACAGCCGTTTGTAGCGTCTGCACGTCCTGTGGCACCAAGGGCGATCCGAAGTTCGAGGTGAGGAAATCGATGTTCGTACCGTAGATGATGTCCTCGGTCACCGTGATCTGCGCATCCGTAAAGACCTCGGTCAGGTATCGCTGTGCATGGGCTCCGGAGGAGTAGCCCATCAGCACGACACCTAAAGCAATGGGTAAGGTTGGTTTCATGGTCAATGTAGGTTTTATGTGTTAAAGGTAGTCGTTCAACGTTTGTCCAGTTCATAGATGAGTTGAACGTAAGCAAGGCGTCCGATGTATGGCCCACCGAATACCATGAGCACATTGTTGTTCATGGCCCGGTCGAAGCGTTCGCCATTGGGCACGCGATCGTCGAAGAACGGTGTGATGCCGAACAGGTTGCTGGCCCCCACCTTCACGGTCATGTGGCGCTCAGGGAACTTCACGTTCACCTGGGCATCCACCATGTCGTAACTGGGGATCCGACCCGTGAACTGCGGTGAGCCCTCGAACTCGAATCCCTCAATGAAGCGGTAGGTCACGCCCCAACCCAGGTTGGGCTTGCCGCTGAAGGGAACCTTCAGATCGTGGCCACTGAAGCTTACGTTGAACTTGTTCTGTGGCGTATTGAACGCAGGGATGATGGGGTCGTCCTCTCCGCTCACCAACTGGTTGTAACTATAGTTCGCGGCATAGGTCATGCGCTTGCGGTAGTAATTCACTCCCAGATTGGCGCCCTGGGTACGCACCTGTCCCGTGGAATTGGCCGCCAGCCTGTATACCTGTAAGGGACCACTGGGGAAGCCAAAGCTGTCGAAATCCGCACTGATCCCGATGAGGTAGCCGATGAAGTCCGTGTACCAACTGGAGTATATGCCCCCATCGATATAGAACTTCTCCCAGTGCGTACCTCGATAACCCACCTCGATGGTGCGAACCTGCTCTGGCCGCAGCCTGTCCAGATTGAAATACTCCAAGCGCGATAGCCCTTGCAATAACTGGGGCGCGCTGCGATACTCGTTGAAGCTTCCAAGGGTGATCAGACTGTCGTTGCCTTCCTCGAACTCTCCGTCCACATTGCCCAGCAGGATCGCGCGCCCCACGTTGTAGTAAAGGTATTGGTCAGCCAGCGTGGGATTGCGTATGGCACTGCTGAAACTGACGCGGAAGGTGCGGTCGGCATTGGGTACATACACCAGGGTGGCGGCCGGGCTGAACAGGTAATTGAAGTTCTGGTTCTTGTCCATGCGCAAGGTCACCGTGGTCTTCAATTTCTTGTCCATCAGGTCTTTCTACAGGCCGGTATACAGTCCGAATTCCCGGTTCCGTATCACCACATCACCGGTATCCCTGAAGATGGTACCAGCGCTGTTGGGCATGTACTGCCTGAAGTTGCCGCCCACGATCACTTCGGCAAAAGCGGGCTTGAAGCGATACTCTCCCATGGCATGTGCCAGTTGGGAGCGGTCGAAGAACAACGATCCACCGTCGGTGAATCGCTTGCTTGTGATCTCAGCCAGTTTGTCATCGAATCGTTCGGTGCCTACTTCGTAGCTCGGATCCAGCGCACCGGTATTCAAGCTGTTCACCGAGTCGGCGACCAACTGATGGAATCCTTGGAAGGCATCGTAATTCTGAGCCACGAAATCGGTGATGAACTGGTCGTACATCTCCGCCGTATTGATGCCCACAGCATTGGCCTGTGTGGAATTGGCCAACCAGCCAGGCACCGTGGGCAGCAACTGTGGCTTCACCCAGTTCTCCCACAAGGTGAAGTAGCGGATATTCCATGCGCTCGTAAGGCCGGAAGCTTCCTGCATGCGCACACCGGTCGTAAAGATGTCATAGGTCTGTCCGGCATCCTCGCCGGTGAGGTAGGCTCGGAAGAACCATTTGCCTTCCTGTCGGAATTCCAGTCGTTGCTGCCAGAACTGGATGTTCTGAAGCCGATAGCGATTCTCGCCCTGGTACACGGTGCTGCCGCGGCTGTAGTTGCCCGCTGCGATCACTTCGATGCTGTCCGTGAGCTTGTAGTGCAGCGACACACCCGCCTTCAGATTGTTGGTGCCATAGTCCACCAGGTCGATCTCGCGATAACCGGGCCTTAGGAACTGGCCCAAACCGGGGTAGGTGCGCCGATCGAAAAGGTTGCGTGTGAAGTCGTTGTTCAGCGTGGTGTTCTCGTCACCATAGATGTTGATCCCATCATATCCGCCAAGATCGTTGCGGCCTGTGGGCGAATTGATGGTGGGATCGTAGTTCTCCGCATACCAGTCCTCGGCCCGCAATGCGTAGAGGTTCAATTTGTAAGCGAAGCGGTCCTGGCCGTCCTTGTTCTTGAAGACCTGTGCCCAACGAACTGCGCCTTCCAGCATATCCCGCTGTCCTCCTTTTGCGCTGATGCTAAGACCAGGGAACATCCATGGGCTCTTGGTGGTCATGTTGATCACACCATTGAAGGCACCCGGACCGAAATAAGCGGTGCTGGCACCGGCGATCACATCCACCTTCATCACGTCCAGGTCCGAGGCGCCCAGGAAATTGCCCAGCGAGAAGTTGAGCCCGGGGCTCTGGTTGTCCACCCCATCGATCAACTGCAGGCTGCGCACCGGGCTGGTGCTGTTGAAACCCCGTGTGTTGATCACCTTGAAACCGAAGCTCGCCGCAACCATATCCACACCTTTCAACGCACCCAGGCTCTCGTAGAAATCGCCGCTGGCCACTTCGCGAATGGCGATCACATCCATGCTCTCCACGGTGAGTGGTGCCTGTTTCTGCTTTTCACCGATCCGGCTGCCGATCACTTCCACCTCCTTCATCAACACCTGGTCGGTGCTCAGTTTGAACTTCAGGTTCTGGTCCACGCTCTTGACCTCGATGGTCTGTGTCACATACCCCAGGAAGCTCACCTCCAATGTGTAAGGCGGAAGTTCATTCAAGGCGATCTCGAACCGGCCATCGATATCGGTGGTGCTACCGATCGTCGTGCCTTTCAAGACCACCGCCGCACCGATCAGCGTCTCACCGGTATTGCTGTCGATCACGGTGCCACGCAGCTTGTAGGCTTGCGCAAGCGTGGTGCTGGTCATCAGCGCGAAGGCCACCATGGCCAAAATGCGTGGCAACTTCCAGATGCTTGACAGCATGTGCGCGTGGATATCCGTTCGTGAGGCTGGCGGCCAAGATAGTTGGCTGAACGTAACGACGAACATCCTGGTCCGTGGAACGATTACCAGTGGCGGTGCAGGGACCGGATCCGGCGATCGGACCAACGCTGGATCGCTAACCCCATCTTTGCGGGCCATGGCCATCACCTACACATCGCACGGCGCCGCGGGCACCGTCACGGGCAGCAAGCATTTGATCGAAGTGAGCGCCCGTGGGACAGGGAGCACGCGGATCCTCCTGGATTGTGGCATGTTCCAGGGTGAAGCGCTGGCGGATGGAACAGGCAAGGACCGCAACCGAAGATTCGGGTTCGATCCGGCTTCCATCGATGTGCTGGTGCTTACCCATGCGCACATCGATCACAGTGGTCTGATCCCGCGTTTGGTGCGCGATGGCTTTCATGGGGCGATCTGGAGTACACCGGCCACCCGCGACCTGTGCGCCATCATGCTGGAGGACAGTGCGCGCATCCAGGAATATGATGTGGAGTTCGATCGTCGCCATGGTGTTCGCAAGGGCAACTCCTCGAAGTACGCGGAGCCACTGTATGCGGTGCAGGATGTCCCACCGGCACTGGCCTTGTTCCAGTGTGCCGACATCGGGGAGTCCGTTGGTATAGCACCCGGGGTCAGTCTTCTGTTCAGTGAGGTGGGCCACATCCTGGGCAGCGCAGCTGCGCATCTGATCATCGACGATGGTGACAAGCAACTACGCCTCACCTACACCGGGGACGTGGGCCGCTATACCGATCGTTTGTTGCCACAGCCTTCCAGGTTCCCACGATCTGATGTGATCATCTGTGAAAGCACCTACGGCGATCGCGACCATCCCATGATCGCGGAGGCCGAGGAGGAATTGTTCCGGCACGTCCAACAGGTTTGCGTGGAGAACAAGGGCAAGTTGATCATACCTGCCTTCAGCATTGGCAAGACCCAGGAGATCCTCTACACCCTCAACTCGCTCAGCAATGCTGGTCGTCTGCCACGCGTACCGGTCTTTGTGGACAGCCCCCTTGCCATCAACGCGACCGATATCGTGCGTCGATACAACAAGTTGTTCCGGTCCGAGGTACGCGAGGAACTTGTGCACGATCCCGACCTGTTCAGTTTCCCCGGTGTGGAATTCGTGCGCGCGGCCGATCGCAGCAAGCAGCTCAACCAACGTCGCGATCCCTGCATCGTGGTATCCGCCAGCGGCATGATGGAGGCCGGCAGGGTGCGACACCACCTGTTCCATTCCCTGGCCCATCCTGAGAACGCGGTGCTAGTGGTCGGTTACTGCGCGCCGGGAACCCTTGGCGCGGAATTGCTCAGTGGTGTGGATCAGGTGCGCATTTTCGGCGAAAGCGTTCCTGTGCGTGCCGCCATCCTGAGCTTGGGATCCTACAGCGCACATGCCGATCGGACGGAATTGGTACGCTACCTCAGCTGCCAGGAGCCGGCCGATAACCCCCGCATCCTGCTCGTACATGGTGTGGATCGTGCCCGCAACGGACTGCGTGAAAGGTTGGAGGACAAGGGCTACCGATCGGTGGAGTTGCCCGCGATCAGAGTCCCTTACACGCTTTAGGCGATGTGCCGGGAAGGTGAATAAGCGAAGGCTCGGAAAGTTTTCGATGGACCGTGGTATGGAACGGGTTGCCGATATTGGTACCCTGTCCGGCCCATGCGACTACTGGCAACCGCTTTCCTACTGCTCTTCCTGGTGGCGTTCAACGCACTTTTGAACACGCGCCTTGTGCTGGACGGAACACCCGTGCCACCGCTTGGCAGCTTCCTGTCACCGCAGGAAGGATTCTGGTGCAACGCCGAAGCGGTGGACGGTCCCAGGATCACCGAGGTCAAGCTGCGCGGCCTTTCCGCACCGGTGCAGGTGGCTTGGGACGAAAGCGGTGTTCCCCACCTCTTCGCCCGCAACGACAGCGACCTCTACCGGGCGCAAGGCTACGTGGTGGCGCAGCTGCGGCTTTGGCAACTCGACTTCATCGCACGTGCGGCCGCCGGGCGCATCAGCGAAGTGATCGGCGAGCAGGCGCTCGAATTCGATCGGGCGCAACGCCGCAAGGGTATGGGTATCGGAGCGGAGGCCAGTGCCGAAGCGCTCGCCACGGATCCGCTCATGGGACCCTTATTGAAGGCCTATGCCGATGGTGTCAACCAGTACATCGATGCCCTTCACTACCGTGATCTGCCCCTGGAGTTCAAACTGTTGAGCTATCGACCGGAGGCCTGGTCGCCTTTGCGTTCCACGCTGATCCAGCAGTACATGGTGGAGAACCTGAGCGGCTCTGACCGCGATGTCGAGGACACCCATGCGCGCGCCGTCCTCGGTCCCAAGCTTTTCGACCTGCTCTTCCCCGAACGTCCACCCGGCGTAGTGCCCACGGTGCCCACGGACAGCATTTGGCCCTTCATCCCGGAGCTGATCGCCCCGCCACCCGACTACGATCCCGGCACCGGTTTCGTCATCGACACGCACGGCAGCGATCCCGCCAACGGCAGTAACAACTGGTCGGTGCATGGGTCGCGCACCGCAAGCGGCAATGCCCTGCTTGCGAACGACACCCACCTGGGCCTCAACTTCCCTCCGATCTGGATACCGATGCAGTTGTCCACGCCGGACCATCGTGTCTTCGGCTTCACCATTCCCGGCGCTTGCGGCGTGGTGATCGGGCACAATGACCATGCGGCCTTTGGGGTCACCAACGCACCACGCGATACCCGCGACTGGTATCGCATCACCTGGCAGGGCGAGCGACGGAACAGTTATCTGTACAACGAGGAATGGCTCCCGGTGGAATACCGCGTGGAAACATACAAGGTGCGTGGCGGCAAGTCCGTTACCGATAGCATCCGCATCACGTTGCACGGACCGGTGATGTACGATGAGCACTTCGGCAACGTGCCTGAACGTGCACATCTTGCACTGCGCTGGATGGGCCATGAAGTGAGCATGAGTCAGAAGGCCTTGTACTTGATGAATCGGGTGAAGGACCATGCTGGTTATGTGGAAGCCCTTCGCTATTTCGATGCGCCGGCACAGAACTGGGTCTTCGCTAGCACAGCGGGCGATATCGCCATGCGGGTGCAAGGGCGTTATCCGAACAAGTGGAAAGGGCAGGGCCGCTTCGTACTGGACGGTACCGATCCCGCCCACCGCTGGCAGGGCTTCATCCCGCATGAGCATATCGCCACGCAGGTGAACCCGGCACGCGGCTTCGTAAGCAGTGCCAACCAACACAGCGTGGATGAGAACTATCCATACTGGTTCTTCAATTGGCATCTGGAGCACTACCGGAACCGCAGCGTGAACAATGCCCTTTCCACAGAACGCCACTGGAACGTGGATGACATGAAAGAGCTTCAGCACAGTGCCTACGACCTGAAAGCTGCGGAAGGTCTGGATGTGATGTTGCCCATGCTTGATACACTGCCTTTCGACAGTATGGCCCTTGCGACCTACCACGCATTGGCCTCTTGGGATCGCCTAGCCAGGCACGATGGGGAAGAGGAGGTGCTCTTTCAACTCTGGTTCGACAGTGTGCGCGCCGAACTCTGGAAACCCTTGCAAGAGCACCCAATTCCGCTGGGTGATCCGACCCATTACAACACCATCCGGATCCTTGCGGACAGTGCTTTGCGCAATACGGTGGAATTGGCGCTCGACATCGATGTTCAGTCCATTGTGCAACGCGGTTTCATCCTGATGCTGGAAGCGCGTGTGGCGAATGGTCCAATGACCTGGGGTGCCATGAACAATGCCCGCGTCACGCACCTTGCACGGATCCCAGCGTTCAGCCGGGAGTATCTGCCAGTGAGCGGAAGCGGCACAGCGATCAACGCACAACGCGGAAACCACGGTCCTTCACAGCGTTTCGTGGTGGAACTGAGCAGTCCACCCAAGGCGTGGTATCAACTGCCCGGCGGGCTCAGTGGTAATCCGGGCAGCGTTCACTACGACGACCTGCTTCCCGAATGGCATTCCATGACCTACCGGGAAGTACACTTCCTACGCACGGCCCGTGAAGGTGCCGACAAGGGCTTTACGATCACCACCTTCGATCCATGAGGTTCGTTGCCGCCCTGATACTGACCTCGATGCTGGCCTGGGCCTTGGGCTTGTTCCTGCCGTTCTGGAGCCTCTCCCTGTCCGCCATGGTCATCGGTTTCCTGGTGCACCCCGGTGGGTGGAAGGCTCTCCTGGCCGGACTGTTGGCGGGCGCCTTGTTGTGGGGTGGCCTGGCATGGCGGATCGATGTTTCCAATGCTCACATCCTCTCGGGCCGTTTGGAAGAACTCTTCGGGGTGGGCGTCATCGGCATGGCATGGATCACTGCTGCACTGGGAGCGCTGCTCGCAGGACTTGGTCTTCTGCTGGGCGACCGCATTCGCCATGCGGTGAGTTGATCACCTGCCGAATCCCACGGCACGTTTCAATTCCTCGGGTAACTGTGGCAATTTGCGCCGCTCGAACAGGAAGCTGCTGAGGTCGGCGATCTCGCTGAAGATATAGTGGCTGTCCAGTGCGCCCTTCAGGTAGGCTTTGCCCGTGCTTCCGCCGGTGCCAACGCGCAGGCCGATCATCCGGTGTACCATGTTCACGTGCCGACCACGCCAGGAAGCCATGCCGTTGTCGATCTCCAGCAGTGCTTGCAGGAAACGGAAGGCCTGCTGGAAGATCGGCTCGTCTCGGTACAGCATGATGAACAGCGCGCTGCGTGCGGCGGCAGGGGAGAGGCGCCGTTCCGCACTGCCTTCCACGAACAGTGTGCGCCACATCGCTGCATTGCCTTCTTCGCCTTTCACCAAAGTGCTTGCATACAGTGCTTCCAGTTGATCGAAGAAAGGCGTGCCATTCGTTGGCCAGTACCTGCTTTCCAGGAATGGCATACGCTCCAACCACGCGTTCACCAGTTCCAACAGTGTCGGCAATTCTTCCAGGGCATCGATCTCTGCTTTGTGCTCGGGTTTCAACTGACTGGTGTAATACTGCCTGCCAAAGCGGGCTTCCATGCGCAGGCCCAGGCGGGCCTCCAGGATCTTGAACTGCATGCTCTGAAAACCGCTGGCCGGCCGCAACAGATCGCGGAAATCCAGAAAGTCCAGGGGCGTCATCGTCTCCATGACGTCCATCTGGTGGACCAGCACATCAAGGATCTTCTTCACGCGCTCCAGGCGATGCACGGCGATGTTCAACTCGCCACCATTGTCGTCCACATGTTCATCGGCGAACATGTCGATCACACTGCCCACTTCATGCAGCACCTGCTTGAACCACAGTTCATAAGCCTGGTGGATGATGATGAAGAGCATTTCATCATGCGCCTTCACGCCATGCTTGTCGCTCTCGGGGGCCTGCGCGCCCAGGATCTTGTCCAGTTGTAGGTAGTCGGGGTAGTACACGTTGCTCATCGGTTCGCCCTCTCCGGCCGCAGCGTTCGCAGAACAGGAGGTGGCGCCAAATGTAGCTGCCGGGCTTTCGGCGCTCATGAGGATGGTCACACAAGAGGTGCACACCATCATTCACCCGGTATAACTTTGGGACCATGCGTTGTCCGTTGGTTGTATGGAGCATGATGTGCAGTTCTTTCGTATGGACACAGGAGAGCGTGCCTGCGTTGCGTGGTTCTTCGGATGCGGGGCAGCGTGTCTTCGAGCAACGCATCGCGCGGCCAGTTCCCGGGCAGGACACCACGGTAATGGATGTAGCTGATGTGGCGACGGCCCCCACATTCCCGGGCGGCGAAACAGCTTTGTTCGAGCGATTGGCAAGTGCACCAAGCTGCCTTCCGGAGAATGACCACGATTGCATTCGGACCAGCGAGGTGGAAGTGTCCTTCGTGGTGGAACGAAATGGCAAGGTTACCCGGCCGCACATCGAGAACGGCGGATGTCCGGCGCTGGAGCGATACGCGCTCTGTGCCGTGTTGGGATTGCCGGCGTTCACTGCAGGACTGTACAATGACAGGACGGTACGAACAAGGATGCGTATACCCTTGCGCTACGCGCAGCAGTGATCATGGTTCACGATCGCCTGAGCTGATCGTTCACAGCAGCTTGCCGTGCACGAATCCGGTGAATTCCAACTGCCTCTTGAGCGCCCGCCCATCCGGGAACACCGGTTGCTCCCTGAACGCCATCGCCACCACAACGACGTAGCGGTCGTCGGGTATGGTGTCGTTCTCACGGTGCGGTCGGATCAGCAGCGCATTGTCCTCGGCTCCATCGAAGGGAATGGGGCGTTCGGGACGGAAGAGGTACCAGTCGTTGTCGTCGTCCATCAACACCCGCTGGGTCAGGCGCCCTTCCAAAGGCAGGGAGCCATGGAGGGCCATGAAGTGGCGTGTGTCGGAGCGGTTCTCCGGCATCCGTAAGAGCAGGGTGCGGCCGGTAAGGTCCTCCCCCCAATGGATCACCGGCAACAGAATGCGCCACAGTCCGCCTTTGGGCCGCAAGGGTGCGACGTATCCGGGCAGGAACCGGAAGCTGCTGAAGCTCACCGCGAGGAACAGGAGCATGGCGGCCATGTTGGGACCCTGGAATGCAAGCAGATCATCGGCACTCTCCACGCCTTGGATCAGGAACTTCAACACATAGGTGAACAGGAAGATGGCGAGTAGCGCATTGATGATCCTGTACCTGAACATGGTCGGCTGTGGGCGCATCAACTCCTGGTAATTCGGAGAGAGGTTCACCAGATTGTTCTTCATCACCACCCAGGCATGCATGCTTCCCAGGAAGAACAGGAGTGTGAGCACGTAGGGGCGGCCCGGGGAAAGCAGCCAGTAGTTGTAAAAGCCGTGGGCAATGGCCGCCAATAACAGTCCTCCCGCCCCGTACAACAACATCGATCGCCCTGATCGTTGCGCCATCGCCAGGCAATACGCGATGATGGAGGTGAAGAACATGTGTGCCACGCTGGCGTACAGAACACGGCCTCCGACCGCGTACAGGTCCGTGCGCAACAGGTACAGGGTATTCTCCACGAACGCGAAGCCCAAGGCACTGATGCTGCCATAGAGGATCAGGTCGAACGGTTCATCGACCTGCCGGGTGAAGCGGATGATCAAGACCAGGGGCAGGAGCTTCACACTTTCTTCCACCAGTCCGATGGCGATCACCGAATACCACCAGTCGTTCCAATGGTCGCCGTCCAACCGCAGGTCGAGGGTCGGTACCACCAGGTCTGTGAGCGGGTAGGTGAGGAAGGTGCAAGCGCTGGCCACCAGGAACACGGCGACCTCCCATCCCCGCGATTCGCGTTCAAAGGGATCGAGCCAGGTGAGGTACCGGTACCACGTATAGGAGATGAGGAATGAGATCAGGGCACAGATGCCCAGGGCCATGTTCTTGTCGATCGGCACGCTGGCCCCAAGACCACTTGTTCTCACGAACACCGTGGGTACCACCAACAACAGGAGGAAAATGATGCCGGCGCGTTTGATGGGCGAGTGTAATGCACCCACAGGCTTCAGCCGATCCACGATCCTGATGTCGCGACGCAGCTGCACCAGCACCAGGATGATAAGGGCGAGCAGGAACAGCATGCGCGGCTGAAGATATGTGATGCGGATGACCCACCTTTGGCTGGAACAAGCCCTGCCCGATGCTCGCACCACGCACCCTTCGCTCCATCGTGTTCTTTCTGACATGCTGGTACCTACCACTGCTGAACGCGCAGGTGGAGATCCTGGAGGAGGAGGTGATCCCACCAGCGAAGACCGAGGTGGACATCAGTAAGTTCGACGAAGACCGGGATGCGTTCACGATCGTGGAAGTAATGCCGCAATTCCCCGGCGGTGAGACTGAAATGTTCAAGTTCCTGGCGGCCACGATCACATACCCGAGGGCGGCTCTGGATGCCGGGATATCGGGTGTTGTGTATGTCACCTACGTGGTGGAAAAGGATGGGTCCATCGGTGAGGAGCGTATCATCCGTGGGATCGGTGGGGGGTGTGATGAGGAATCCTTGCGCGTGGTGCGATCCATGCCCAATTGGAAACCGGGCATTCAGCGCGGTAAGGCGGTGCGCGTGCAGTACAACCTGCCCATCCGCTACACTCTGCGGGAACCTCAGAAGAAGACCAAGGCCCGCTGAACCCATCGGGATGGACCGTCCAAATGCACAAGGCCCGGCATGATCCGGGCCTTGTGCACTTCAACCCCTAAGAACCCCGGGGCCGGGTGATGGTACTTCAGTGAACGCCTTCCTTCCTTTCTTTGATCGACTCGCGCCCTGCAGGGCCGGGACCATCGCGCTTGCCGTCGCGTTCGCCCTTTTTCTCAGCGTGGATGGCCTTCATACGCTCCTTTTGTTCAGGTGTCAACACCGCTGCAATGGCGCTGCGCTTCGAGGTACGCACTTCATCCATGGCGGCCTTCCGGCGTTTCTCATCCTCGATCGCCTTCACCCGCTGCATCTTCTGCATGTGCTCCAACTCGATGGTCTGGATGGCGGTGGCCTGATCGGCACTGAGCCCCAACTCCTTCGTCAAACGTTCGCTGCGCTCCTGGGCGCGCGCCTTCGGATCCTTGTATTTGTCACTACGCTCTGCGCGGAGGGCTGCGGCTTTGGCTTGCTGCTCCGGAGTGAGCACTGCTGTGATGGCCGCTTTTTGCGAGTTGTGCACCTCCTTCATGGCAGCCTTGCGCTGGGCTTCGTCGCCGGTGGCCTTCAAGCTTTGCACCTTCTCCATGTGCTCCAGGTTGATGGCACGGATCTTCCCGGCCTGTTCGTCACTGAGCCCAAGCTCGGTGGTCATACGTTGGGTCTGTGCTTCAGCGCGCGCCTTGGGATCCTTGTTCATTCGTTCCTTGCCTTCCTGGCCGAAAGACAGGGGTGCCACAAGGACCGTTCCTGCCAGCAGCAGCATCCTCATCTTGTTCTTCAGGGTGATCATGGCTTTTTGGTTTTGTGAAAGGTATGATGCACGAACAGGGCCAAGGTTCGATCCGCAGGTGGGACGTGGGTGTTAACAACTGTGAATGCTGTCGGAGCTATCCTTGTGCGTCTTGACGGGCATAGTGATCATTCGTTGCCGTGGTGTTCTCTGGGCGCTCCGATCGTGTAGTCCGGCGACCGATCCGATTCAATTCCTTTTGTCCATCGCCTCCTCCACCTCCCGGACGCGCTCCAACGTGTGGAATTCCTCGGGGGGCAGGATGATCTCCGCTACGCCCAGCACCAGGTCATGGCTGCTGCCGGCAACAGCCCTGTTCACCAGTAGTGCCGTGCTCAGGTCCATATTTTTCAGCATTCCCTCCCTGGCAGCCTGGTTCACCTCCCGCATGCCCTGCTCGTCGTCGTTCGCCACCTGTCGCAACAGGGAGGCAAGTTCAGCCACCGGGTCCTTCACCACATCGCCATCGAGGAGTTTCCCGATGCGCATGTGGGTAGCGATCATGCGTTTGCGCAGCAAGCGGTGGAAACGTTCCAGGAACGCACTGGAATCTTCGAAGCCATCCATGTTGCTCTTCACGTCCTTCAGGTTCTTCGCTGCATAGAGTGCAAGACGTGCGGCATGTACCGCCCTGTTCAACGCGTGTGATTCGGCCTCGCTCAATTCATGCTTCTCCACTTGCGTAACGAAGGTGATGATCTCCGCCTGCAACAGCTTCAGGTCGATGTACTGCTCCTGGTAAGTGTCGTATTGGTCGCGCTTCATCAGCAAAGCGCCATCAGGCATTACCAGCCGGGCCTCGATCTGCAGCAGGTCCAGATGGAAGGCAAGCGTTTCCAGCAGCAACTGGCGCACCTCGTTGTGTACGCTGGTCACTGCGGCCTCCGCCACCTCGGGTGCGGTTTGTCCGATGAATCGCGTGCGTTGCTCCACCTTCTCGGGCACGAATTTCTCCACCAACACAGCGAAACGGGCCACGAAAGGCAGGAAGGCCAGCACGCCGACCAGATTGAACAGGGTGTGGAAGAGTGCAAGGCCCAATATGGGGTCGAATCCATCGCCCAAGACCCATGATACGATCTGCAGGTAAACGGAGAGACCTGCAGTGGCCACTGTGGCAGCGAACACATTGAAGGAAAGATGGGACCATGCCAGGCGCTTCTTCACCACGGAGCCACCCAGTGCACCAAGGAACACGGTAACGGTAGTGCCCACGTTGCTGCCGATGATGGCAAGAGCTCCTTCGCGGAAATCGAACAAGCCAGCATAAAGTGCGGTGAGCAGGATGGCGACCGTGGCTGAACTGCTCTGCATCAAGGCGGTGAGCAGGATGCCAAGCAGGACGAACATCCACGGCGCGGCATCCACCAGGAGGGTGGGGTCCAGGTCCTCGGCGAAAGTCGATACACTGTCCTTCATCTGGTCCAAGCCCAGGAAGAGGAAGCCGAAACCGACCAACAGATGGCTCACCTGGCTGTAGCGCGGCGAGCGCCCCAGGAAGATCAGGATCAAACCGCCGATGCCGATGAAGGGCAGTGCCAGCTGTTCGATGTCCAGTTTGAAACCGATGGTGGCCACGATCCAACTGGTGGCCGTGGTGCCGATGTTGCTGCCCAGCACCACGCCTATGCCGCTCTCCAGCGATATGATGCCCGCTCCTACGAAGGCGAGTACCATGAGCGTGACCGCTGAACTGCTCTGCAGCAGGGCCGTGGCACCGGTGCCTGTGGCGATCGCACGCAAGCGTGTGCTGGTGCCCACGCGCACCAGGCGCTTGAAACCGCGACCGCCCAGTTTGGCGATGCTATCCTCAATCAGCCGGATCCCGAAAAGAAAGATCCCCAGCCCGGCAAGGAGCAACCAGATGTCAAGATGTTCCCACATGTCCTGAGCCCCCCAATGTAAGGGCGGTTCCCAGCCGGGCACGCCGGGTCATGGAGGTCAAATGCGGATGGGACTTGTGCCTGTTGTGCGGTGGGTCGCCTACTCTGCGGCCCGTTTCTGCTGCATCTCCTCACGACGCTGCAAGGCCTCCTTCCGATCCGCGGTGCGCAGCTCCTGCATTTTGGTGTACTGCTCAGGCGTCAGCATGAACTTCAGCTCCGCTTCATGCTGGCGGCGCAGCACCTCGTTCTTGGTCTGGATCTCCTGGCGATCGGTGGTGGTGGAGCGTACCATCTCCAGCGCATCCGTGTACCGTGCATCGATCTCCTTCATCTTGGCGGTCTGCTCCTCGTTCAACCCGAGTTCGCCAGCCATTTTCGTGCTGCGCTGCTCCGCCCTGGAAGCTTTTTCAGCACTTCGCTGTTGTTGCACCACAGGATCCTGCGTGGGTTTCACAGGTTGCTGTGCATGAACGTCGGTGATGGATGCCAGGGCGAGAATGGCGATGAAGGAGATCGTGGTTTTCATGGTCTCGAAGTTAGAAGTTCGTCCCGAGCTGGCAAGAATTGCTCCAGACGCTATACGAAGCGGTCTTTTCCGCTGGTACCTTCGTCACCATGTCCAACCGCTTCCTCGATCGCGACCGTATGCCGATGCCGCTGCTGTTGCGCTTGACGGCGGTATTGTTCTTCTGGATCCTGCTCCTTTTCACGCTGATCATCGCGCGGAACTTCCTGTATCCGATCGCATTGGGTATCCTCTTCGCCTTGCTACTGCTGCCCGTGGCAAACAAGTTGGAGCGGTGGGGAGTGACAAGGATCATTGCGAACCTTATCAGTATCGTGTTGGGTATCGGGGTGGTCTATGGCGTCATGGCCTTTCTGTACAAACAGCTCAGTGCATTGGTGCGAGATCTTCCGGGGATCAAGGAAAATGCCACGGCGAATTTGCGTGGCGTAATGGAGAGCATTGGGTCGAAGGTGGGCATGCGGGTCACGGACGAGACTGAGGCGGAGGTGTTCTCGCGCTTCGAGGAGTTGCTGAATCTCACCGGTGAATCGGTGTCCGGTGTGATCAATGCGACAGGGAACACCTTGCTCGCCATTGGCCTGATGCCGGTCTACGTATTCATGTTCCTCTACTATCGTGGCAAATTCGCACGGTTCATCCTGATGCTGGTTCCTGATAGTGCGCAGGTGGTGGGGCGAACGATCCTGACCAAGGTCTCGCGGGTTGCGATGGGTTATATGACCGGCATGTTCGCCGTGGTACTGATCCTTTCCGTACTGAACTCGGTGGGCTTCCTCATCATCGGCTTGGAGTATGCCATTCTGTTGGGTGTGATCGCCGCGCTATGCAATCTGATCCCTTACTTCGGTACCATCATCGGCTATTCCATTCCCTTCGTGTTCGCGTTCCTCACCGGCACTGGGTCCCAATTGGCGTTCGCGGTGCTGTTCCAATTCATGATCATCCAGTTCTCCGAGAACAACATCATCACCCCCAATATCCTTGGCGGAATGCTGCGGATCAACCCATTCTTCATCATTCTCGGGGTACTGGGCGGTGGCATGTTGTGGGGATTGCCCGGCATGTTCATCATTGTGCCGGTACTGGCCATGATCAAAGTGACCTGCGACCACATTCCCGAACTGAAGCCGTGGAGCTTCCTGCTCAGCGACAAGGGCACCGAGAAGCATTCGCTCACAGCCCGTAAGATCCGTCGCTTCTTTGCCTTTTCGCCTGCGGCTCGCCAGGATGTGGATCATGGTGAACGTAATGGACACTAGAGGCATTCTCACGACCATCCTTCGGGCTGCGTAAGTGCCTCTGGGCACTATGCCGGAAGAACAAGTTGGGCTTTCAGCGGGAAGACCCCTTCACACCTTGGGCATCGGATCGCGACTGTGATAAATGGTCACTCCGTAATGGTCCAATACCGCTTGGATACGATCGAGCTCATCGACAGGGATCCGGCGCATCCATTTGGCAAGTTGTTCCCTCGGGTCGTGTTTCAGGTCATCGCCATGTACGGTGGCACTGCCTTTCCGAACCATGTCCATGACCGCTGTTGGTAGTTCGATGCGGAGTTCCTGTTGGATGCGCGACAATTCCATAACGGGGTCCAGGAGCAGGTGCTCGTAGAAGACGGTGGTCCATCGGTCCTGGCGTCCAGGGTGCGTGAGCGTAGGTTGATTGGCCATGCACCAATGGGCCACCATCAATTGCATGTGCGAGGTGAGTGTCCGCAGATACCCGGTCTCTTCACGCATACGGTCGTTGTAGCGGTCATCAGGCTCATCGATGCGTGGCATGGGACCGTGCATCTTGAACAGTTGGACCTGCGAATGTGCTGTGGCCATCGGGTGTCGCAGCAAATGGATCGGCTTGTGGCGGAACCTGAACCACCGGGTGAGCCACGGTAACAAGGCACTGGCGTAGCAGAATTTGATCAACAACCGGTCGGCGTTCCGGTAGTCGGAGACCGATGCTGCGTACATGGTCCATGCGTTCATTCGACGCCCGTTGAGGATGGCGCGGATGTACCGTTGTACCTCCGGTGCAGGGAGCTGCTCCGGGATGAAGGGCCGCCAGCCCAGGCGGAATTCACGCGGTAGCACTCCGCGTTGTGGGTGCAGCGGTTCCCAATGGACCGCTGTTCGCGGCAGTGTCGCCAACAGTTCCATCAACCATGTGGTGCCACCTCGGGGCTCACCGCAAATGATCAAAGGGTCGCTGGCATCGAAGCGCTTGCCGCGCAGGATCAAGCGAGCTTGCAAGAGCCTGATGAATGCACTGAGGCGCGTGCGTGGACGCAGGGTCTCGCGCAGTCGTTGCCATCCGCGGAGGCTCATGATCTTGTGTGATATGGCGCGCTGTTCATGGTCATCTGGGGCGATCGATAGGATGCGCCCATCATCCCAACGGGCTCGAAAGTAGGCGCGACGCCGATACGTGTCTACGATCCGCCGTGAGGCCGGAGTTCACCGATCGGGGTGCGGCTTGGACGATCGCCATCATGCGGCTCGTTCACACTTGGCTGCCGGAAGCCATTGCCACTGCCGATCCCCAAGCTGTTTGCTCCATACGGCATGGTGCATGATGCAATGCGGCGTGAACCCTAAACCCCCAACAAGTCATGAGAACGATATTGATGTCGATCGCTGCCGCTCTGTTCATCTCGGCCCCGGTCATGGCCAGCAATGCGACCACCAGCGATCACGACCACGATAGCCGCCACCGCTGCATCATGTTCGGTGCTGAGAAATGGCAGAAACTGGGTCTCAGCGACGAACAAATGAGCCGTGTGAAGGAGATCCAAGCTTCTTGCGAAGCCGACTACAAGGCTGCCAAGGAAGAAGGCGGTGAAGCTGAAGCCTCCGTGGCCAAGCATGAGGAAAGCCTGCGCTCCGTGCTCACACCGGAACAATACACGAAATGGTCGGAATGGTGTGCCAATAAGGAGCACAAGTCCGGCATGGACAAAGGCAAGACCGTACAGTAAGGTTAGGTTACGGACCACTGGGTCAGTTCCCCCTATCCTATTGGGGTGGAAATTGCCCGACCGTGGAATATATTCACGTCGGAAAATTGGAATGCGACGTTGAGAATAGCGTTGAAGTGCTAGGCGATCGACGCAATCCGGGACGACGGAGATCAATGGCATGGATACTGCACCATGGATTCCGAACCCAATAAGCATACATCACCATGGATAAGAAAAGCACTCTCGCACTGACCGTTGTTGCACTGGCCGCCGGTGCTGCACTCGGTATCCTCTTCGCACCTGACGCTGGTAAGGCCACGCGTGGAAACATCGCACGCAAGGGTCGTGAATTGAAGGATAAGCTCAACGATATGATATCAGAAGGTACGGACCTGTTGGGTCAATTGAAGTCCGAGGCAGGGACTGCGGCAAGTGAGGCCCGGAACGCCGGCAAAACGGCTGCTGACCAGCTCTCCAGAGCTGCACGTGAAGCTGCCTCATCGGCCAAGTCGTAACCTCGCTCAGGTACGACCACAGTGGCACGGCGCCTCCGAGGGATCGGAGGCGTTTTGCTTTTTCAGTGGCTCGCAACCGCCAAGAGGAACTCCTTCAGAAGTGTGTTGAAGGCCGCGGGTGCCTCCACATTCGTCAAGTGTCCAGCACCTGGCAGGATCGCCAGGCGTGCGCCGGGAATGGATCCGACCAGGGCTTGACTGGTGGGCAAGGGCATCAGGGCATCGTCACTGCCGGTGATCACCAGTGTGGGAACCTCAATGGTAGGCAACATACCCGTGCGATCCGGTCGTTGGGCCATACCCAACGATGCTGCAGCGACCGCGGCAGGGTGCTGCCGGGCGATCATCGCGGAAATACGTACCTGGAGCTGGGGATCCCTTTTTCGGCTTGCTGCGGAAAGCACCTTGGGTACGGTGGCCCTTGCCAACAACTCCATTCCCTTTTCATGAGCATCGCGGGCCGTGTGCTCACGGCCTGCACGTGCCTTCGCATCATCGGCGTTGGCCTTCGTATTGGCGAGGATCAAGCCTTGCACCCGGTCAGGCCAGTGCTGTAGGAATGCCAGGGCGATATATCCACCCATGCTCAGTCCGCACAGGACCACCTTCTTCACACCGGCAATGTCCAACAGGACCTTCAAGTCCTTCGCGAAGTCATCCATGGTGATCACATCGCGCACCGTGCTCGTATCGTTGCCGAATCCACACAGGTCGGGTGCCACTACATGCGCTACATCGCTTAAGCCATGGACTTGCTCATCCCACAACGTACGGTCCAATGGAAATCCATGGATCAGGAGCAGGGTCGGCTTCTTGTTCGGCATGATACAAAGGTCGCTTATGCGCGGGCCATTACCTTGGTGCGACTTCAGCTTCGATCAACGGTGAACCCATGCTCCGCTCCACCACGCTCTGCTTTCTGATCCTTCATGGCATCGCGCTCTTGGCGAAACACTATGAAGTACCTCCCGGTGATGTGGGCGAATATTTCGCGAACCTGCCCGAGGACGCCACCAGCGTGAGTTTCACCGGCGCCGCGATCTATCGCAGCACCGGCGATATCGTGCTGCCCGCACGGCGCATGCTGGTGATCGATGGGGCAGGCACAAGGCTCCAGTTGGGTCCCACCTCCCGCGGGTTCGTCACGCGGGTGGCCGATCAACAGGAAGCCATGCGCCGCATGGGCAACCGATATGTGATCCGCGATTTCGGGGCCATTGAGGGTGGCCGCAAGGCGATCGACCTACAGGCGACCTTGGGAAGCGTGATCAGCAATTGCAGGATGGTGGGGCAGACCGAAACGGCGGTAGACCTGCGCTTCTGCCTGATGTGCCGGATGGAGATGGTGCTGGTGACCAATGCCAAAGGAAGGGGCATCGTGCTGCGCCAGGGCGATTGGCCGGGTGCAACGGCGTACAACAGCCAGTGCAACAGCACTGTGTTGGAGCAGTGCCGCGTGTACTGTACCAAGACCACCACCCAGGCATTTACGATCCTGAACAGCGGTGGTGTGCGCATGAGCGACTGCATCAGCGAAGGCGGACCGCCCGATCACGATGTGTTCGTCTCCGCCGTAGCCAGTGGCGACGAGGGGGCGCAGGCACGCAACCCGGTGGTCAAGTCGTTCCGACTGGAGAATTTCCACGTGGAGCACCAAGCTCGAAAGGCTTCGGTCCACATCAACATGCCACCGCAAGCCGCTGTGGTCCTCAGCAACATCTATTGGAACGGGGCACAAACAGCACCGGTCGTTTCCCACCACGGAGGCGATCTGACATTGATGGATATCGGCTGGTTCCACAAGGACTTCCGGATCCACACCCGCCACACCACACCGCACATCACCGTGTTACGCTCCCATGGCCAGCTGCGCATGGGAGAGAAGGACCCCGATCATCCCGATCGATCCGGCGTGTTGCGATTGGTGAACGCGTATACCGGGAACAAGATCCTGAAACTGCGCTATGTGAAAGTGCACTAGTGCCCGATCGCCGGTTCGGTAGCGGCAGGGGCCCTAGGTGCGATACGAATGCGCCAAGGTGGGTCTGGTGCTAAAGGACAGTACGGCACGACATGTGGATGCTTTGACCACCAACACCAAAGAGACAAGTCATGAGAAAGATCAACCTCACCATTATCGCAGCCTGCCTCTTCGCAAGCGGAGCGTTGGCACAGGACGCAGCAACAACCACATCGACCGGCGATCCCCGGGAACAGTGCCTCATGGCCACGGGTGCCGACTGGGCTCGTCTTGGGATCACACAGGAGCAGATCCTGCGCGTGAACGCGATCCAGTCCCTCTGCCTGCAGAACTGCGTAGCAGCAAAGGAGAGCGGTACCGGAACCTCGGCCGTGCTTGACCGTCACATCGCGGAACTGCGCGGCGTACTCACCCCGGAGCAGTTCGGTTCCTGGAAGGAGTGGTGTGCAGAGAAGGTTGAGAGCGCGGCGAAGTAGCCTCTGCGAGTAGTAACACCTTCCCTTCCATTGGTACGCTCACCCCGACCTGCTCCGTCAGGCCGGGCCCTGTACGTGTATCCGGAAGTCATGGTAAACGACCAGCTGCCCTGCGCGGATCTTACAGGTCTTGCGCAACTCCACGGATCCGTCCACCTGCACCAGCCCGTCAGCCACCACCTGTTTGCCTTCGCCACCACTGCTGCAGGCACCAACCGCTTTCAACAATTGGTTCAGTTCGATGTGATCACCTCGAAGCGGGAAGTGGATCGGGTCCTTCATCTATCTATGTTGAGCTGAACGATGGTCAGGTGTCATGGACCGCAAACCTACAGCCATCCCAGCGGTACTGTTCAGGATGCTGTTGACGACCAAATGGAAATGCGAAAGTGCAGGCTTGGATCACCACGCACTTTCGCATCCTCGGACCCTTACTTACTGTCCTACCCCAACGGCAACGTACAGTTGCACGCACCGGTTGGTGGCATCACGCAGGAAGAGGTTGGCCACCTCACTGTCGGCCACACGGGTCAAGCCATGCATGTAGCGTATGCCGAATTGAGCACTGGGTCCCACATTGAAGGCAACTCCGCCACCCAGTCCGAAGTCCATGGACTTGAAATTGTCGCGATCAAGTTCATCGCTTCCGCTGCCAAGGTCGCCCGAACTACTACCTCTGGCGCTCAAGAGATAGGCTGCATAAGCCCCCAGTTGAAAGTCCACGATCTCCGCCACACGCAACGAGGCCATGATCGGGAGTTCCACGTAGTTCAGTCGAAAGTCGATCTCCTGTTCGATCAAGCCGAAGAGCGCATTATAGGTTGTGGATGAGCCCTTGGTCGAATACAACAGCTCCACCTGTAGTCCCAATTGTTCGGAAGGTGCGGATCGGGCGAACAGGCCGATGTGATAGCCGAGCCGTGAACGTTCCTCGTCCGCTTCATCCACAGCGAGCGTGGAATAGTTCAATCCGCCCTTCACCCCGAACATGGGGCCTTGGGCACTGGCCGTCGTGGAGATCGCGCATGCGGCGCACGTGATGGCAATGGGTAAGAGATGTTTCATGGTGATGGGATCTTTTCTGAAATGTTCTGCCCTGGGTACCCGATACGATGCCAGTTGCGCTGACCACTGAAGCACAACGAGTTGATCAACTCTGAAAGGTGGCGGTTGGGTATCGGAACCTACCAATTGGGCAACGACTTACCCACCATGAACGACAAGACTGAACGGGAAAGCAGGGTCTGCGATCGGCACCAACCGGGAACGACCTACTCCGAGTCCGCCGAAATGGACTCCTTGACATCCGCTTTCGCGGTGGCGGGCTTACGCTGTGGCATACGGTCCGCAGCACTATTGAATGTCCAATCGTACTTGCCACCACTGCGGGGCATGGCGTGGCACTGCGGGATCAGGTTCAGCATATTGGCCTTGATCAGCTTCTTCAAGAAGAGCCGCAGATGCTTGCCTTTTTCCAGGTCCCGTTCGATCAGCTTCATATCGGCCAAAAGCCCGTAGATCTCCTCACTGCGCACGTTCACAGCACGCGTATTTTCCAAGTGTTCCTGGATGGCCTTGCTGATACGAAGCGCTTGTTGGATCTCGGCGGAAGTCAGGGACATGTGTCAAAGGTCGGTTATTCCATGGTGGTATCCCAATCCAAAGTTTCACGACCTGCGATCCACTCCGCTCCTTCACGCTTCGGGAAGCTTCAGGTCCAGCACCCTCATCCGCTGCAACTCGTGTCCCAGGCGCAGTTCCGCTACACCACCTTTGCGCTTCCCGAGTAGTGCACGGGCAATGGGAGCGGTGAAGGCGATGCGTCCTTCCCGCACGTTCGCTTCATCCACACCAACGATAGTGAAGGTCATTTGCATGTCCTTCATCCGCCCCAACAGATGGAGGAAGGTCACCGTGGTGCCGAAGCGTATGTCCTTCGGTACCTCTGCGGCAGGCTCAACAACGCGGGCGGTCGCTATGCGCTCGTTCAGCAAGACCAGCCTTCCATCCAGTTCCGCCAGGGCACGCCGCACTTCCTGTTCATTGCCACTGAGCGCTGCGCGATCGGCCTCCATGGCCGAGCGTTCCTCCAGGAGCATCCGCAGCCCGCGCGGCGTCACATGGTTCGGCACGTCATCGGGCAGTGCAGCACGAGGTGGGATGAAGGGGGCCTCCTCCTGATCATCCTCTTTGACGAATCCGCGGCTCATGTTCAGCGTGTACCCTGGCCTCCTTCCGGAGTCCCGGTCAGTGTGGTCGGGTACCACTGACTGCCACCCGTCGATGCGAGGCCATAGCCATAAGCCATGGTCGGTGTGTACAGTACGATGCGATCACCGGCCACCACATGGTCCAGGGCAGGCGCGTCAAGCGAAGTGTTGGACCAGGCCGTGCTTCCCGTGCTGCTCCGTCCGAAGCCATAGGCATTGTTACTTGTGTACACGACGATCCGGGCACTGGCCGTCAGTGCACCGACCGGTGTGCCACTGAGCGTAGTGTTGTTCCAGGAACTGCCTCCCGTACTGCTGAGCGCGAAGCCATAGGCAGTGCTCGCGGTGTAAAGCACGACGCTGGAATCAGAGGCGACAGCGCCCACTACTGGACCATCCAGGTTGGTGCTGTACCACTGGCTCCCGCCGGTGGAGCTTAGTCCGAAGCCATGCGCGACACCCGCTGTATATACTACGGCACGGCCATCGCCTGTGCGGATGACTGCGCAATTGCTTTGCCCCGGCGGACCTTGGGGCCCCTGCGGCCCTGCCTGGCTGTTGGCTGCGAAAAAGGCGTATGGTACGCTCAAGAGTTGGCTCGTTCCTGCAATGCTATAGTCGCTTCCGCCGTCAGGGTCCGTTTCCGAAAGGATGAAGTAGGGGCCATCGGCCCAATCGATGCCATTGAGGTCGCCGCTCACCACGGTACCTGCACCGATCTCGAACGTGACAAGACCGTTGGAATTCGATTGCGACACATGGGTCTCCGTGTATTGCGATGGGCCGGATCCACTGCCTTGTAGAATGCTGATGCGCATCCCCACAGTTGTATTGGTCAGCAGCGCTTCAGCCGCATCGCGCACTACCGCCTGGTAGCTGATGCGTTGCGGGGCCTGAGCATGGAGCTCGATGTGCATCAAGAGGAATGAAAAGGCAAATGGTAGGAAGGCGCGCATGACGAAGAACTTCTTGTGTGACCGACGAAGGTAGAGGCAGCGATGGATCGTGGGATGCATTCCCCGATCTGTGCACCCATTGCACATCGGGCCGAAGTAGTGTTGCAGGGTGTTTCCCTACGGCCATGGACGTTACAGCGGATTCACATGGATCGGCATGGAGGCTGTATCAACCGGACCGTACCCGTTTGTTTAACACTACTAAACCTCAATACCATGAATAGCGCGAACGACAAGATCAAGGGGAATTGGAACGTACTGAAGGGCAAACTCAAGCAGCAGTACGGCAACCTCACCGACGATGACCTGACTTATGTGGAGGGTAAGGAGGACGAGTTGGTCGGCCGCTTGCAAAAGGGAATGGGCAAGACCAAGGATGAAGTGAACGGTATCCTCAACGACCTGTCCACCAAGGAGCGCACCCCGCACTAAGCGATCGGTGCATGGCCTTTAGGTCGGCCCGTGGGATCTTCTCACGGGCCGATCCTATGGTAGGGATCCCCATGACTGAAGTTCACAACCATTGCCGGTTTGCGGCTTCGGTACCGGTATTCCGTTCCCCATATGCGGGAATGCTTTCCACAGTGCGCACTACGGCAGAGGTCAGACGATCGCAGGTTGCGCTGGAGTTTGGCATACTGGTCCTTGTCTTGCAAGCGAATAGCAACAAAAACCGATAACCATGAATTTTAGGAAACGATCCATCAGGAGCATAGCACTGGCCCTACCCGTGATGACGATCTCCGTGCTATTCGTACAGTGCGGTGATGGAAGTGACGGCAACCGCGATGGTGCCATGGACAGGGGTGATACCGTAGGAATCCGTGCTTCGGATCCGCACAGCGGCTTCAATGAGTTGGACCGCAGTACCTCCGTGGACCGCACCGGTGTGCAGTACGACGATGAAGCTACTCGTACTATCCTGTACCCGGCCGATCGCCCCGTGCCAGCCACTCCAGCTGAGGAGCGGTCCAGGGCAGGTGCCGACATGCGTGGATTGCGTGCGATCCTCATGGCCGACCTGGAGGAGGTGCGGAACCGTCTGAATGACGGCACATCCACAGAAGGGCAAAAGGAACGTGATCAGGCCCATGCGGCGGAGTTGGCCCAGGGACTGGAGCGCGTGGATCGTGCCTTGATCGCCATGGATGCCACCACCGATGCCACCTGGAGCACCATGCGTACCGCCCAGTTGAAAGAGGTGGATGAGGTGCGTGCCTGGATGGTAGGCTACCGCGAGAAGGATCAGGCACGTCGCTAAGGCACCTACACTGAAAGATTGCATCCAGAATGAAAGCCCGGCCAACAGTGGTCGGGCTTTCTCCGTTAAGTGGACCGGCCGATCAAGTGGATCTCATGATTCTCATGCCCGGCACGGCGATCGCTTAATTGGATCACTAAATTCGAGCGCCATGAAACTCATCCTCTTCTCCGTGTTCCTGCTCATTGCCTACTCCGCATTGGCACAGCAGGATAGCCTTCCACCCCCCATTGACATTGAGCAACTACCCAGCAACGACGGAAGACTCGCACGCGTGGATGCAACGCCGAAGTTCCCCGGCGGGGAGCAGGCCATGGTGGACTACCTGAAGAAAAATTTGCGCTACCCCGATGCGATGCGTCAGGCGCGGGTCGAAGGTGCCGCCCATGTCGCCTTCACCATTGCTGCAAGCGGTGAGTTGGAGAACATCCGGGTGCTGAGCGGCATCCCGGAAGGGGAGCTGTTGGACCAGGAGGCCTTGCGCGTGGTGCAGGAAATGCCGCGCTGGGAACCGGCGCAAGTGAATGGTGTTCCCGTGCCCATGGAGTATGTGCTGCCGGTGACTTTCAAGGTGACGAATTAGGAAGTCAACGTAAAGCTTGGTTGCTCATCGACTCAAGGATCCGCCGGAAGGTGGGTTATTGTTAGTACGCGGCGGAGCCTTCCTTCTTTCCATTCTTCCATCCGTATAAGCTGATCTTCGGTATAGGCCATACGGACAGACCACCGTTGGATCCACAGTGGTGGCTCAGGCTTTTGCTGAACCCACTCCATACCAGTTAGCTCGATCGGCTTTCCCTCGCTGTCTGAACGAAGATGGACCGTAGTGCATCTGGACAATGGGGACGCGATATGCGACCGGATCATATACACAGTGTCATTGGAATAGGTGAAACGCTCTTCGCTGCCCACCTCATCGATCCCTGACGAAGAAGTCTTACGACTGTTGGTCAGCATACGTCCATTCAACCAGGTCTGAATGGACGTCGTCCTTCTTTCACTTTCCTTCAAGGGGATATCGCTTCGAAGTACGAGTGTATCTCCAGTCCACGTACTGTCCCACGCCGTTTCTTGAATTCCACGGTATGTTTCCCAGGGGCGTATGATGCGACCGCCTTTCGTACACCGTCGATGGCCCTTTGATGCATCGGCATAGTAGTACCTGTTATCATACCGGCGCTTGATCGGTATGTAAATGATAGGCTCCACCGAGGTGTATCGGGGGATCTTGCGTTGCCGCTTTACCGGCATATCATCCTTTGAAACGCGGGCCGTAACACAGCGGACGCCGTTCTTGAGGATCACCACGGTGCATCGTCGTGTCTGTCGCTCCATTCCATGCTCATCGTACATGACCTCCATGGCTTCGATGTTCTTACCCAAGGCGAACAATTCAAGGGGAGGCCTGGGATAGCACTGGAGAGGGTCGATCTTCGGGAAATTGATCTCAGGCGACTGAGCGCCTGCTGATAGAGCAAATAGTACTGGCGCTGTGCAAAGCGTAACGTGGCGGATCATCGGCCACAGAACGCTGAACTGCGGGCGATGGTATGATCGGAATGTTGGACCCGGGACATACCATCCTAAACGCGATCAAGCCAGGTCTCCTGCCAGATCCCTCCACTCCCAGTTCATCCCTGCGCTCAACTTCATCTTTCGCACTCTATGCCAGCCTTCATCAACTTCTCCCTTCAATGGCGATCTAAATGCCATGGTCTTCTCGAGACAATGGCCCAGCATGGCCTAGGGTGAACCGCCCGTCACATCGGGTCCCTCTGTTAACGCGTCTTAACAGGGTTGAGTCCGTCCGATGCTCAGATTGGTGGATAATTTCCAAGGACATGAGAACCCTTTATGCGCTCCTGACTGTTCCGCTGCTCATCGCTTGTGGTGTTCCGCAGCCCAACAAGAGCTCCGAAGGGACGGATGCAACGGCCCGTATCGATGGCTTCCTGACGGCTTGTATGGATGCTGGGTTCAATGGCAGCGTCCTGATCATGCGCGAAGATCACGTCCTGCTTGACAAGGGCTACGGATCGCGCGATCGCGAACAGGATCTACCGAATGAGCCTTCCACTGTCCACGCCATCGGCTCCATCACCAAGCAATTCACGGCGGCGTGCATACTGAAATTGCAGGAGCAGGGTAAGTTGAAGGTGACCGATCTGATGAGCGCCTATCTGTCCAATGTTCCAACGGATAAAGCCGACATCACCTTGCATCATCTGCTCACGCACAGTGCAGGATTTTCGGGTGCCATCGGCGACGACAATGCAGCGATCGACGACGGCGACTTCACGCGGCTCGCCTTCGATACGCCCCTGGAGTTCACGCCGGGTACTGGATACGCTTACTCGAACGTGGGCTACAGCCTGCTCGGCATCATCGTGGAGCACGTGAGCGGCATGTCCTACGAGCGTTTCCTGCATGATGAATTGCTCGCACCGGCGGGCCTTCAGCGCACCGGCTACCGGATCCCGGAATGGGCGAAGGAGCAACTGGCCATCGGCTACCGCAAGGACGGATCGCGTTGGGGCACCATGCTCGATCATCCCACGGTGAATGGTGGACCGGGCTGGCACTTGCGCGCCAACGGTGGCCTGCTGAGCACCACGCACGACATGGCCGCCTGGGTGGAAGCGCTCAGTTCGAACAAGGTGTTGACCAAGGCATCCACGGACGCGATGTTCACGCCACATGTGTTGGAGGGCGAAGGTGCCGGATCGCACTACGGCTATGGCTGGGCCATCTTCCGCACGCCACGCAACACACGATTGATCGCACATAACGGTGGCAACGGGATCCAGTTCGCCGATGTGCTCTGGTATGCTGACGAAGGTGTGACCGTGGTGCTGATGAGCAACGCCAATCAGCGCGGCATGCAGGACCTTGCATGGGAAGTGGGCCGCATGGTCTTCGATCCCACCTATGTACCGTCAATGCCACAAGCGGCCAAGGCCCTGGAAGGCGTGCCTGAGGGTCCCGCTGGCGACCGCATGAAGGCGCTTTCCGCCATCATTGCCGGTACCGGTGACGATGAGGAGTTGAAGGCATGGTTCGCCGAACACTTCGGTCCCGGGTTTCTCGCGGACTTTCCCATGGAGCAGCACCTCTCGGTATTCAAACAATTGCGTACCGACATCGGTCCCAATCACATCGAGCGGGTGGAACAACTGGGGCCGGATGAGTTCGCCTTGCTGCTCGTGAGCGACGGCGATCAAAGCCGTTGGCGCGTGATGATGCAGTTGCGCCCCAGCGATGCGCGCATTGGCGGGTTAGGAGTGGAGAAGGTGGAGTAGGGAACCACTCGTGCTCAGGCTATGTCTGTCATCAAAGCTGTGCCAACGAGATATGGAACCCTGTTGAGACCGCTATTCCCCCACCATCCCCACCACCTTCTCCACCACATCCTCCACGCTCGGCTTGCTGAAGTAGTCCCCATCGCTGCCATAGGCAGGACGATGGGCCTTCGCGCTCAGCGTGCTCGGCGTGGCGTCCAAGTACTGGTAGCCGCCCTGCACTTCCAGGATCTGTTGTAACAGGTACGCGCTGGCACCGCCGGGCACATCCTCGTCCACCACCAGCAGGCGGTTGGTCTTCTTCAAGCTTTCCACACAGGTGTGCTCCAGGTCGAAGGGGAGGAGGGTGCGGGCATCCACCAACTCCACGCTGATGCCCAGTTCGGCCAAACGGTCGGCGGCTTGGGCGCAGAGATTGAACGTGCTGCCGTAGCTCACCAATGTCAGGTCCTCGCCTTCGCGCACCACTTCGGCCTTGCCGATGGGCACGGTGAATTCGCCGAGATTGCTGGGCAGACGCTCTTTGCTGCGGTAACCGTTGAGGCACTCGATCACCAGCGCGGCATCGTCGCTTTGCAAGAGGGTGTTGTACATGCCGGCGGCCTGCTGCATGTTGCGGGGCACGCACACCACCACGCCGCGCGCGGCATTGATGATCATGCCCATCGGGCTGCCACTGTGCCACACACCTTCCAGGCGATGCCCGCGGGTACGGATGATCAGTGGCGCTTTCTGCCCGCCCTTGGTGCGCCATTGCACGGTGGCCAGGTCATCACTGATGCCTTGGATGCAATAGAGCAAATAGTCGAGGTACTGGATCTCGGCGATGGGGCGCAGCCCGCGCAGCGCCATGCCCAGCCCCTGACCGAAGATGGTGGCCTCGCGGATGCCGGTGTCGCTCACGCGCAATTCGCCGAAGCGTGCCTGCATGCCCTCCATGCCCTGGTTCACGTCGCCGATCTTGCCGGTGTCCTCGCCGAACATCAGCACCAACGGCTCCTTCTCGAAGAGCGCCGCAAAGTTGTCGCGGATGATGATGCGGCCATCGACCTCCTCATCGCTGTCGTACCGCACCGGCACCTCGGCAATGTTCAATGCGCTCTCCGTGCTTTCGCTGTATAGGTGGCTGCCGTAACGATCGCCGTTCATGCGCATCGCCGTTTCGATCCAGTCAGTGAGCGGCTGGCGCGCAATGGGGTCGGCATTGCGACCAACGAGCAATGCCTTTCGTGCCGCGCTAACCACTTCCTTTCGACCGGGGCTCATCTCCGCACGCAGGTCGCTGGCCAGCCTGGCGATCGTCGCCGATGCATTGTCTTCGCCGTGGCGCGCACTGGCAAGCGCCTCTATCATAAAAGCCACATCGTCCAGTTCTCCTTTGATCTCGTCATGGAACGTTGCCCAGGCCGCCTTTTGTGCCGTGCGCACATCGGCCTTCGCCTGTTTCTCGATCGCATCGAGTTCCTCTTCCGTTGCAATGGCCTCGCCACCGGGTTTGAAGTTCAGGATCCACTCGCGGAACTTCACGTTGCAGTCGTACACCTTGTACCACTCCAGCAGCGGCACCTCCTGCACGGGTTTGCCGTCCTTGTCACGGATCCAGTCGCTGATCGCACTCTTGTAGCGCTCGTGACTTCCGCTCGTACTGTGGCCCTGCGGCTGCGTCACCTCCTCCACATGGATCAGGCAGGGCACATGCTCCTCACGACATAGTGCGATCGCCTCCTCGTACACGCGGTTCAAGCCAGCATAATCCCAGGCCTTGGTCTTGTACAGCCGGATGCCGTTGGTGCCTTCCTCCTTGCGGAAACCTTCCAGCAAGGTGCTGATGCTGCCCTTGGTGGTCTGGAAGTCCTTGCTCACGCTGATGCCCCAGCCATCGTCCCACACGCTCATCGCCAACGGTACCTGCAAAACCCCAGCGGCGTTCATGGTCTCCCAGAAGTGGCCCTCGCTTGTGCTGGCATCGCCGATCGTCCCGAAGGCCACCTCGTTGCCCTGTTCGCTCAGGTGCGTGTAGCCGTGCAACGCTTCGTTGTTGCGGAACATCTTGCTGGCCTGCGCCAGTCCCAGCAAGCGCGGCATCTGTCCGGCCGTTGGACTGATGTCCGGACTGGAGTTGGGCTGTGCCATCAGGTCCTTCCATTCGCCGTGCTCGTCCAGACTGCGGGTGGCGAAGTGGCCGTTCATGCTGCGGCCCGCGCTACTGGGGTCGGCGTGTACATCGGCGTGGGCGTAGAGCTGCGCGAACCACTGCTGTACAGAAAGCTCACCGATGGCGAACATGAAGGTCATGTCGCGGTAGTAGCCGCTGCGCCAGTCGCCGTTGCGGAACTGCTTGGCCATGGCCACCTGCGCCAACTCCTTGCCATCGCCGAAGATGCCGAACTTGGCCTTGCCCGTGAGCACTTCCTTGCGACCCAGCAGACTGGCCTCGCGGCTTTCGCTCACGAGGCGGTAGTCGCGCAGGATCTCCTCGCGCACTTCCTCCAGCGTCATGCCTTCCTCCACGGTGGCGGCTTGTTCATTGCTTGCCATGGGCTCATTTTTCGATCAGTTCCAAAGGTAGGGCGTAGGGTGCTTTGCAGCAGGTCGCATTACATTGGCGGTATTAGCACCGCCCCCAAGACCCGCCCCACCACCGACAGTATCGATGCCTTCATCGATGCGCTTCCCAAGGAGGAGCAGCGTGACGACAGCCGCACGCTCATCAAACTCATGCAGGCCGCCACCCGGCAGCCGCCCATACTCTGGGGCTCGGCCATCATCGGCTTCGGGAGCACACCGCTCAAGTATGCCAACGGCAAGGAACTGGACTGGCCCATCATCGCCTTCAGCCCACGCAAGGCCGCGCTCACGCTCTACCTCACTTGCGACATCAAGCAGTACGAGTCGCATTTGCAGAAGCTGGGCAAGTACAGCACTGGCGTTGGCTGCCTGTACGTGAAACGCCTCAGCGATGTGGACGCCAAGGTGCTGGAGAAACTGGTGAAGGTGGCGGTGAAGGATGCTTGACCATGCCAGGGCCGGGCAGAGTGCGTGCTTAGGCCCGGGATCTTGTGGGTCGAAATGGATCGTTCACATCCATCCGTAATAAATTCCAAGATCATGGATACCCAAACACTCGGTCCCATCCTTGGCGCGCTCTTCGCCGAACTTACCACGGGTGCTTCGCCCCAGGGTGCCTTCATTCTCAATGGCGGAGATCCCGGCCTGCTCGCATCGCTCGATAAGCTCAACGCAGCCGATGCCTCGCGTGCCGCGCACCACGGGGCCACCATCGCCGCGCATGCCGCGCATGTGAGCTACGGTCTCTCGCTCATGAACCGCTGGGCCACCGAGGGCGGCAACCCCTTCGCCAAGGCGCGTTGGCAGGAAGCCTGGCGGATCTCCGTGGTGGACGATGCACAGTGGCAGGACATCCGCGACGCCTTGCGCAAGGAGGTGGTGCAATGGAAGGAAGCCCTGGGAACACCGCGCGAAGTGATGGACATCGAACTCAGCGGCATGATCGCCAGCATCGCGCATACCGCCTACCACCTCGGTGCCATGCGCCAGATCAGTGCCGCGTTGCGTGGACCGAAGGACCCTTCAGCCCGGTGAGGGCCGTTCGTGAACGACTTGCGGGAACGGAAAGGAGCCTATCTTCCTCCCCGAGATCCACGACAACGTCGTTCCACGCACACCCCGACCCATGGAAAGCCCTGCTGTCCTTGCCATCGTGACCTTGATGTTCGCCACCAACACCGGCATTGCGCAGACCTTGAACCAAGGGAACATGGCGCCTGTGGTGGGCGATGTGCTAAGTGAATACCAAGCGCCCTACATAGCGCCCGGCCCTGCAGGTGCCAACCAAACCTGGGACTTCAGTACCCTTATCACCGGCACAGTGGTCACCAAGAACTATATGACTGCAGCATCCACGGGCTATTCCACCTTTTTTTCCAATGCCAACCTGGCCGCAGACCATGGACAGGGCATATTCGTGTTCTACTGGGTCAACAACAACAGTTTGGAGTTCGTGGGCATATATTTCGCTGATGCCAGTTTTGCGCGACCCTACCAGAACCCGGTAAAGGTGATGACCTATCCCTGCAGTTTCAATACAACTTGGACGGATAATTTCAGCAGCAACTACACCTTCAGCGGCACCGCCGTCATGCGCACCGGCACCATTACAGGTGCGGCCGATGGTTTCGGCACCGTGGTGATGCCATATGGACCCGTTACCAATGTGCTGCGTGTGCGTGTGGAGGAGACATATACGGATGTCCACAACTATGGCTACTCCGTAAATAGCAGCACCACGCACCATTTCTACAAACCCGGGATCACCTCGGGTCCCATCCTGAGCATCTTGGAGGACACGATGAACCAGAACAGCAATCCTCAAACACACCGATCCTCCCTGTGGCGGACCACTGCACCAGCGGGCATCCTTGAGCGCAACGCCGATGCCATCGGCATCGACCTGTTCCCCAATCCGGCCACCGACCAGCTGAGCATCGTGTTCGGCAGTGTTGGGGGCAGCACCCGGCTGGAGTTGCTCGATGCAACCGGCCGCCTGGTGCGTAGCGAGCACTTCGCTGCCATGCCCATGGGTATCAACCGCGTGGACCTCGATGTGAACGAGATCCCTGCCGGTACCTATGTGGTGCGTATCATCGCTGCCAATGGTGATCAGGGCGCCAAGCGATTGGTCGTGCAGTAAGGTCTTGCCAACGCCGCATGCGAAGGGCCGTCCATGGGGCGGCTTTTTGCATGCGCCCTTGTCCGTTGTTCGGTCGCCGAACTGACAACCCTCGTCCACACACCACTGTTCACATTCCAACACCCTTGCTGATTTCCTGGAAAAGACGGCATGGTGAAGTATGTGGGCGCAGCGAACGACCGCGACCCCATCTCGCAAGCCATTGGAGGTGCCATCCCCACAGCGACCTTGGCCGGCTACCTTCCAGCGGATGTGAACATGGACGGCACCATCAAATACATGGGCGCCGAAAACGACCGCGATCTGATCCTGCAGACCATCGGGGGCAGCGTGCCAACGGCGGTGCGGTATGAACAGGGACCGTGAGGGAGAGGCCCCGGAAGCACACGGAGGACCACCGTTCACATCCTTAAACGCAACAACCCCGTCCTTAAAGACCGGGGCTGTTCACTATAGCGAGACAGGATGGGCACGTTGCGGTAAGGCAAGCGCACCTGCGCACCTGGCGGGTTCTTAGAAACGGACCAGGTAGACCACCAACGCAATGGCGAAGATGATCGCGTACAGACCAGCCGCCAGGACGGTGGGGTGTGTACGGTGGAAGAAAGAGTTCATGACAATTGGGGTTTTACAATAGCAAGACGCGCGAAAAGCCCCGCCGTTGCCTGCATTCATGGAATTAACAGGTTCTTAGGAATTCGGTCCCATAGCGGGTGGTCCGCCTTGGAATGTTGGCGGGCCTGGGGCACAGGCGCTTAGTTCTCTCCGCCGCCGAAGGCGTAGCCCACGATGTTCGCCCCCATGCGCAGGGCTTTCTGGCGCGTTTCCTCGCTGTTGCCGTGTACATCGGGGTCCTCCCAGCCATCGCCCAGGTCGCACTCGAAGTCGTAGAACAGCACCAGTCGCCCTTCCCAGATGAGGCCGTAGCCGTGGGGTGGGGCACCTTCGTGCTCGTGGATCTTGGGCAGGCCGCGCGCAAAGTCGAATTGCTGGTGGTAGATGGGGTGCGCAAAGGGAAGTTCAAGCAGTTCCAACTCCGGGAAAACGCGCTGTAGCATGGGGCGGATGAAGGGGTCCATGCCATAATTGTCGCTGATGTGCAGGAAGCCACCGGCTATGAGGTAGTCGCGCAGGTTCTCCGCCTCCTGCTGGTTGAAGACCACGTTGCCATGGCCGGTCATGTGTACCCAGGGGTAGCTGAACAACTCGGGGCTGCCCACCTCCACCACAGGCACCTCGGGGTTGATGTTCATACCCATCTTCTCGTTGCAGAAACGCACCAGGTTGGGCACCGCCGTGGGGTTGGCATACCAGTCGCCACCACCACCGTATTTGAGCACAGCGAGCTGGAAGGAACCCTGAGCGCTGACGTCGATGTGGCCAAGTGCCCCGATGCCAAGGGCCAGCAGGATCGCGATCCGTTGCAACATGGCGCTAAGGTAGCTCGGGACCACGACGCTGCCGTTTGCGCACTGTCCCCGCAGATGCGCAACAGCAGCGTCGACCCTCCGGGTCGACATACCACGCGTCCGTCGTTGCATACTGTCCCCGCGTGTGCAACCAACATCGACCCTTCGGGGCGACCTACCGCATGCGCCGGCCACCTACCCACGCTGTTGCGCCAGACTGCACCACGTACACACCGCCAGCGCAGCGGTCTCCGTACGCAGCCGCGCGTTCCCGATCGCCACAGCGGTGAAGCCGCTGGCACGCAGTTGTTCGGCCTCCTCGGGTGTGAAGTCGCCCTCCGGCCCTATCAACACCAAAGCGTCGTTGGTGGGTGAATAAACTTTCATCAGCGACGCGTGTTCGCCTTCGCACCAGCCGAAGAGCCGCTGCTGTGGAAGTTTTGTAGCGAGCAGGTCCGCGAGGATGATAGGCTCATCCAGGGTGGGCAGCCAGGCACGCTGGCTCTGCTTCATGGCGGCGATGGCCACGCGCTGCAGGCGGTCCGTGCGCAGGCGGGTGCGTTCCGTGCGGCTGGTAAGCAGCGGGGTGATGCGGTCCACGCCCACTTCCACGGCCTTCTCCACGAACCACTCCATGCGCTCCTGTTGTTTGGTGGGCGCCACGGCGATGTGGATGCGGGCCGTGCGTTCCGCCGCCTCGGTAATGCGCTCCATGATGGTGGCAGTGACCGTCCGTTTGTCCACGGCCAACATTACGGCCACGGCGCGTGTGCCCCTGCCATCGAGCAGTCCGATGCGCGTGCCAGAAGCTAGGCGCAATACATGGATGGCGTGGTGGGCCTCGTCAGCGGGCAACTCCACGACATCTGCAGCAAGGTCCTTCAGGTGGAAAAGATGCACGGCTTGAATTCGCGTATGGACATGCAAGATGCACCAAGGCGATGGATCACCCTATAATAGGTCCGCGAACCACTGGAATACGGATGCGCGGATGGTGGGGATGGCGGCGATGGCCAGCAGCATGGAGACGCCCAGGCCGATCAAGGCATAGAGAAGGTCGCGCCCAATGACCCGCATGGCCTTGGTCTTGTGCTTCTTGCCCTTCTTCATGCGCGCCAGGTTGATGGCGATCTCGCGCCCCCCGATCGTGCCGAGGAAGACCCAGGTGGTGCTCATGGGCACGGTGCTGATGAACAATTTGTAGATGAGCAGCAGCACGTAGGTGAAGTCCACCAGGGTGGCGGCCCGCACGTCGCTGATGCGCACCTTCTCGCTCACGATCTGCTGGATCTTGTCGCCCCGCAGGTAGAACAGCAGGCCCAGGCCCAGGAAGATGGTGCCGGCGAAAATGGTGAACTGCAGCCCGGTCTGCTGCCGGGGCAGGAACACGGCGATGTTGGCACCGTCCTGCATGAGCCACACGGCCCACAGCGAGCCGCTTACGCCCCATTGCAGCACGGTCCACCCCGGGTGTGTGCCCCGCCCTTTGAAGAACTTGCGGATGGTGTTGTAGCTGAAATACCACACGATGAAGGAGAGTACGAAGGCGAGCACGTAGCCTGACATGCTCTTTCCCACCATCGAACCGATGGCCGAAGTATCCGCGCTGAACACGCTGAGCAACAGGAAGGTGGTGCTCACCGGCATGCGCATGCGGGTGAGGATCAGCAGCACCAGGGGCGCTATGATCTGGAAGAAGCTGAAGTTCTGTGGGTGCGGGTAGGAGGTGCTGCCATCGGGTTTCAGCAGGCGCTGGTAGGTCACATCCCCATCAAAATACACCCAGCTGAAGGTGACCGTGGCCAGGAAGATGACCCCGGTGAAAAGCCACAACAACCACCATGGCTTCTCCTTGTTGCTTTCGATGAAAGTGCCCAAGGACTGAATGCTGTCGTTGGCCACAGCACTGTACGCGGCGAACAGGAAGCCCAGCCACATGGCCGCCTGCCCGTACCCTACAAGGACCTGGGCAAGCACTACGCCCACCAGAATGATGGTGACGAATACCCACTCCTTGACGAGGTAGTCGAGTATGTTGAGGTAAGGCCGGTCCCGCTCGGTCCGCTTCCACTTGGCTGTCATGTGACCGAGGTTATATGCAAGCCTTTGGAACAAGGACCCGGCGCAATGCCATTTACCAGCGTCCTTCGAAGTGTGGGGCGACCGATCATGTACACTGCGGCGCCAAAGGTCCCCTGAAGTGGTTGCGCCAGCATCAAGGTCATGTTATGGCAATGCTAAGACAACCAAATATTTCGGGTTCGACAAGGCCGATCGATGAATGGGGTCGTTTCCCGCTGTGGTAACATGTGCTTACAGCTACTCACCTGGAGCCCAGCTTCCGTCCAATGCGACGAAGTGTGCCGCGTGCCCCTTCTAGCTGTACGACCTCATCCTTGATCCTGGATGTGCGCTCCACCACGCGACGGATACCACTGGCTCGGTGCCTTATCACGCTGACGCGATCGTGTGGGTATGTTCTCGCCGGATCCGCGATCTTTCGCAGTGTTCCCGCAACGCGCATGCACGTTCCTGTTGTTCGCCTGCCAGGCCACATTGGCGTGCGCTCAGTTCTTTACCAACCATGGGCCTGCCGATGGATTGAGCAATGAGCACGCCACCCGGCTGATGCAGGACTCCAGCGGCTACTTGTGGGTGGCCACCCTGGAAGGATTGAACCGGTCCGATGGCGCGCACTTCAACGCCTACCTCCACGACCCGACCGATCCAAGGAGCATTCCACATGGACATGTGGAACGGATGCATCAAGGTACCGATGGTCGCCTCTGGCTCACGTCCGGCAACGGCGGTCTGGCGGTATATCTGCCGCACCTGGATCGTTTCATGACCTGGGAAATGCTCACCGGGGCACCGGACCCCGCCCATGGCATTGCCACGCGGGCCATTCATGCGCACACGCCCGATTCCATCTATGTGGGAGTGTTCGGACAGGGCCTGTGGCTGTACCGTCCGTCCCTTGCGCTGGCGGAGAGGATCGTCGATCCACAAGGCATGGGATCGTATACCGCGGAAGAGGTGACATCGCACAAGCTCGGCAAGCATCTACTGATGGTACGCCTGGGCGATCGGGTGATGCAGTTGGATACGCGCGATCATCGCTACACTGAAATACTTCCGCCTGTGCCGGGAACCACCGGCAGGCCGGTATCGCTGGTGACCATATACCAAGCGGATGCGGATGTGCTCTGGATGGGGACCTGGGGTGCCGGATTGTGGCGATGCAATATGGATGATGGGACCTGCTCACGCTACCTGCCGGAGCCTCTGCCTCCATTGACCGGTGCGAAGAACATCATCACCTCGATCTTGCAAGGCGGGGACGACCACTTGCTCGTTGGCACGGAACGGGGCTTGCTGCGCTTCGACACGCAGCGGGAAACATTCCAGGCCATCCCAGGTGATCCCCAGGACCCCAACGCCCTGCCGGAGGGTGCGGTGCTCGACCTGCTGAGGACCCGTGATGGCACCGTTTGGATCGCCCGTTCCACAGGACTATCCAGATGGGATCCCGCCCAGGACCGATTCCGGATCCGCAGGTTGGTGAACACGACGGAGCGATCGGTACCACTGCCCAATATCAGTGGGGCGGTGGAATTGGATGGACGACTGTTGCTGGGCACAGTCCATGGCGATGGTTTCCTTCTGGAACAGGCCGATGGCAACTTCCAGGCTTTCCCTTTTCCAGCGCTGGCCACGGAGGGCTATGCCGCCGTGCAGGTATCGGCCTTGTCCCGGACCCGTTCCGGCGAGGTGGTGGCGATCACGGACAAGGGTGTCTTCACCGCGGAAGGGCCGGGTGTGGTGCTGAAGCCCATGCTGCCCAAGACCTTTGCGGCGCATGGTCCCTTGGGCAGGCTCGGGTTCGTGGAGGACCGGCACGGTCACTGGTGGATCGGGCAGCAGCGCAGCGGCGTGTATCACGTGGACCCGGTGAACGACCGCGCCGAGCACTTCGGGGAGGAGGGCCCGGAACACCGTCGCTTGTCATCCAGTGTATGGTGCCAGGGCATCGCCGAGGACGCTGCGGGCAACATCTGGGTGAGCGCCTACGAGACAGGGATCGACCGCATCAGGCCGGACCGTCAGCGCATCGACCCGTTCCGCTTCAGCGAACACCCCTGGCTGCGCACCGGCAGGGTCTGGGACATCGTGGTCGATCGCATGGACCGCCTCTGGTTGGGCACCAACGGCCAGGGCATCATCATTACGCCGGCCTCGGATCCCGGCGGCGAGGGCACGCTGCAGTTGCTCGGTGGCAACAGCCCGGTCACCTCCCTGATCTCCACCCTGCACCTGGACGATGACGGCATGGTCTGGGCCGGCGGGCCTTCAGGCCTGTTCCGCATCGATCCCGCCACCTTGGTGACACGTCGTTTCGACCGTTCCGAAGGTCTGCGCGGCACCGACCTGCACCATGCCTACATCGCCCAACATCCGAGCGGGCGAATCACCATCAGTGCCCGTGCGGGTGAGCTGATCGTACTGGATGGCAAGACGATGGACGGAAGCCCCGGGAATTATGGCATTTCCGTTCAGGAGATACTGGTGAACGGCCTGTCGTTGCGGACCGACACCGCTGCGGACGCCATCCAACGCATCGAGTTGGCGCCCGGCGAGGACCATCTGGAAGTGGCCTTCGGGGCCATCGCACACAGCATGCGCGACAGGATCCGCATCAGGCACGAACTGGTGGGCCTGGAAGGTGCCGATCAGCTGGCCGGTGCCGATGGGCGCGCGGTCCATTCGCGCATTCCGCCGGGCAGCTACCGCTTCGAACTGCGCGATGCGACCGGGGGAGTTTCCGACGGCCCTTTGCTGCATGCGATCGTGGTGGTCGTGCGCCCACACTTCCAACAGACCATCTGGTTCCGCGTGGGCCTGGTGCTGCTCGCGTTGTTGCTCGTCACGGGCCTATTGTATTGGCGCTTCGCAACTCAGCGCGAACGATACCGCCTGCAGGCCGAGCACAAACGGCGGCTGGGCGAAATGGAGATGCAGGCCCTGCGCGCCCAGATGAACCCGCACTTCCTCTTCAACAGCCTCAACTCCATCAACCGCTTCATCATCCGCAACGATGCGCGCACGGCATCGGAGTACCTCACCAAGTTCTCCCGGCTCATGCGCGGCGTACTCCACAATTCCAAGGAACGCCTGGTGCCGCTCAAGGATGAACTGGATGCCCTGCGGCTCTACGTGGAGTTGGAAGCCCTGCGCTTCTCCGACGGGTTCCGGTATGAAGCGGTGATCCAACTGGACGAGGATCCGGCCACCATCATGGTGCCACCCATGTTGCTCCAGCCTTATGTGGAGAACGCCATCTGGCATGGCCTCATGCACAAGAAGACCGGCGACCGGCTGTTGGTGATGCGGGCGAAGAAGGACAATGGTACCTTGGAGTTCGAAGTGGAGGACAACGGCATCGGCCGCGCCGAAGCGATGAAACTGGGCAGCCGCAGCGCAACGAAGAAGGGTTCCATGGGCATGCGGATCACACACGAACGGCTCGACCTGGTGCGCACGATGTACGACCTGGACACATCGGTGCAGGTGATCGACCTGTACGACCTGCAACAACGCCCCGCGGGGACCAAGGTGGTGATCCGCATATCGGAACGAAAGCCATGAACGAGGATCGACTGAGCGCCGTGCTGGTGGACGACGAGGAGCATTGCACCGAGACGCTGCAATGGATGCTGGGGGAGTATTGCCCGAAAGTGGAAGTGCGGGCGGTGTATAACGATCCGGTGGAAGCCCTGCGCTTCCTGAGCTCCCAACAGGTGGACATCATTTTTTTGGACATCGAGATGCCGGTGATGAACGCCTTCGGATTGTTGCGTGCCCTGGGTACCGATCGGGGTGCGGTGATCTTCACCACGGCCTATGACGAGTTCGCCATACAGGCCATCAAGCACGATGCCTTGGACTATCTAATGAAGCCGGTGGAAAAGGATGAGTTGATGGCGGCGGTGGCGCGCGCGGGGGATCTGGGCAGGCGCCTTGAGATGATGCAGCGTATGGACGGCCTGTTGGAGCGCATGACGCGCGGTGTTGCGAACGAACGCATCGCGATACCCACACGCGATGGGCTGGAGATGGTCGCATTGGACCGTGTGGTGCATGCCAAGGCGAGCGATAATTACACCGAGCTGCACCTTACGGACGGCTCGCGCCTGGTGATCTCGCGCACGCTGAAGGATGTGGAGCGCGACCTGCCTGCCGGGCGCTTCCTGCGCATCCATCTTTCGCATGTGGTTGCCCTGCAACAGGTGGTGCGCTATGTACGGGGCATCGGTGGCTACGTGGTGCTGGCCAATGGCGAGCAACTTCCAGTGTCGCGCTCGCGCAAGGAGGAGCTCCTGGCGCACCTCGGAGGGCGGTGATGCCAGCGCCTCGATCGGGCGGTACAGCGGCTCGATCGCATGGCGTACCAAATGGAAGCGGTCAGAGCTTTCAGGAAAATACAGCCGTCATGTTCCGAACGACCCTACCCATCAATGTAGCATGCTCCGTACTGTGGGTGCTTACAGCAGGCCCACATGCAACCCTTTCAGCCCAACCTTGCCTTACCATCGAATGGGATGTGACTTTAGGGGGCAGCGACAACGACGTTGTGAGCGGCGCAGCCTTGATGCCCGATGGCCGATACATCCTTGCCGGTGCGACCAACTCCCCGGCGAGCGGCGAAGTGTCCGAGGCATCCTATGGCCCTGGCTTCTATGATGCTTGGGCGGTGTGCCTCAACCCCGATGGGTCCATCAGCTGGGAACGGCGGTACGGGGGGCTGAACGGCGACTATTTCTCGGATGTTGCGGTAACCCTGGACGGCGGACTGATCTTCGTCGGTGCGACGGCCAGTCCGCAATCCGGACTGGTGGGACAACCCTCCTATTCGATCACCGGGCCCGATTTCTGGGTGGTACGCACGGATGCCGAAGGCAACCTGCTTTGGGAGCGGCGTTATGGTGGCGTCGATTCAGACGATGCCGAAGCGGTGATCGCCCGATCGGACGGGACATTCCTGATCGCAGGTACTTCAAGATCCCCTGTCAGCGGGGTCAAGACCTCCCCCTCGCGCGGTGAGTTCGACTACTGGGTGATCGCCATTGATGGGACCGGCAACCTGCTGTGGGACCAGGCACTGGGAGGGAACGAATGGGACCTGTTCGAAGGAATGGCACCTCGTCCCGGTGGAGGTGCGGTCCTGGTGGGCTCCTCGTACTCCGATGCCGGTCTGGACATCACCGAAGCCCGGCGCGGTGTGCAGGATATCTGGTCGGTGGCCATCGATGCTTCGGGCACGAAGGTGTGGGACCGCCGTTACGGAGGCGATTGGCAGGACAGACCATCAGCCGTGGCCAACATCGGCAACGAGTACTTCGTCGGCGGTTCAACGAACAGCGCGGCCAGTCTTGATCTGTTCTGGCCTTCGCTCGGTGGCAACGATGCAATTGGGCTGTGGATCGATGGTGCCACAGGCAGCAATGCGTTCGAAACGCGTGCGGGAGGCAATGCCACCGACCTCTGCTCCAGTGTCGCCGTGATCGACCCTGCGAACATCTCGTCCAACGTAGTGATGGCAGGGCAGACAAACTCTCCGGTCAGTGGCACGATCACAGGGATCCCAAGAGGAGATCAAGACTACTGGATGACCATCCAATCGGTGAACAATGCGGTGATGGGGCAGTTCCGCTGTGGGACCAACGGCTGGGAAGAGGTGCGCAAGGTGCTGGTCACCCCCGATGGGGGCTACCTGCTCTGCGGTATCAGCGGCGCCGATGCCGGATGGGACAAGACCCACGATAGCCGCGGAGGGCCCTACGACCTGTGGATCGTGAAAGTGATGCCCAGCTTCGAGGTCTGGTGGTACGCCGATGCGGATGGGGATGGCTTCGGATCCCCCTCGGTCACCGTCTTGGCATGCGAGCCTCCAGTGGGATATGTCCGCAACGACCGGGACTGCGACGATACGGACCCTACCCGCTACACCGGGGCGCCTTGTGTGGATGCACTGGGTGATCCCGGTGTGCTGGACGCTACTTGCGCTTGTTCCGTAGAACCATCCACCGTCACCATACCCGTGGTGATGGGTCTGGAAGGCCCCATGGATGAATTCACCGGCCTGATGGACGATGATCTCCGCGTCCTGGGCCTCCTGCCGATGGTGGAGCCGTTTACCACGCTCGGGTTCCAGGTGTCGGAGAACGCCTACTTCCAGGCCGATCCAAATGCTTTCCTGATCACCGGCACCAAGGCCATCGTGGATTGGGTGCTCATTGAACTGCGTGATGTGAACGACCCGGGTTCCGTGTTGGCATCACGTGCAGGACTGTTACAACGCGATGGCACGGTGGTGATGACCGATGGCGTGTCAGCCTTCACCATGAATGCACCACCGAACGACTACTACGTGGCGGTGCGCCATCGCAACCACCTGGGTGTGATGACCAGCTTCCCGATCCCGATCAACACGCAGTCGCAGATGCTGGATCTCCGAGATCCGCAGTTCCCCATGTATGGATCGGATGCGCGTGCCCTGAAAGGCAACCTGGCATGTCTGTGGGCAGGCGATGTGAACAGCGACGGTGTGATCGGCTATGCAGGACTGAACAATGACCGGGATGAGATCTTGTTGGAGATCGGGGGCTTGGTGCCCACCAACACCGTAAGCGGTTATTTGCCCACGGACGTGAATTTGGATGGTGTCGTACGTTACGCCGGCAATGGGAATGACCGTGACATCATTCTCCAGAACATCGGAGGTGTGGTGCCCACGGCCACGCGCAACGCTCAGTTGCCTTGAGGACCGGGCCAGGGATCACTGCCGTTCGAACTTCAGCTTGTAAAAGTGGAAATCCGGGCTGTGCAGATCGATGGTGAAGTGGGTCACTTTGTGGTCAGCATCGAAGTGGAAGGTGACGTAGCCCGGTTCCAGGAAGGGGTCCGCGTGGAGCCATTGCCAGGTATCGTAGTGCCAGTGGGAGAGGGTTCCGGTCAGGATCTCCCTGGCAGGTTGCAGGGTAAGCAAGGCCGCACCATCGCGCATGCTGATGTTGGCATCACCGTAGATCTTGTCCGCGTAATGCCCGGCGATGTCCCCCTTGCCCGTGGTGGGTGAGGTGCGTGCCACCCGCGCTTCGTTGCGCGCCGTGCGGCGCGTGGCATCCTTGGCTTTGCCAGCCTGTTGGGCGGCCAGCATTTGTGGCGTTGGGTCTGCGCTACCATCGCCCAGGTAGGCATCCAGGATCTTGTTCGTGACAGCGAACACGGCATAGCTCTCGCCATTGCCCAGGGCGATCACCGCCAGGTCCTTGTCGGGCACCACGGCGTGGTTGAGGATGAAGCCGGGCATGCCTCCACTGTGGTTGATCACCTTCTGACCATGCTGCTGCTCCACGAACCAGCCCAGGGCAGCACCGTCCCTGCGCCCGCCCATGGCCAGGTGCGTGGCCGTGATGGTGCGGAAGCTGGCCGGGCTCAGAAAAGGCTTGCCATCCCACTTGCCCTCATCGGCCCACATGGCATCCCACTTCGCAAGGTCCGTTACGCAACTGTTGATGCCGGTGGCCCCATCGGCACCCTGCAATGCTTGGTAGGACATGCTTTTTTGTGGTGCGCTGGGATCCTGTCCCTTGCGCACATGGGGCATGGCCACATCGGTGAACCTGGCAAGGTCGGCGGTCTCCACGGTGGTGCGCGTCATGCCCAGAGGTTGTAGGATACGCTCGCTCACGAAGTCATCCCAGGTCTTGCCGCTGACGCGTTCGATCAGCTGCGCAGCCGCGATGTACATCAGGTTGCTGTAACCGAAGTCGGTGCGGAAACCGTGGGTGAAAGGCTCGGCGCTGTGGCGGCGCAGGATCTCTTCCTGGCTGAGGTCGGTGCCATACCAGAGCAGATCACCATCGAAAGTGATCCAACCGCTGCGGTGGCTGAGCAGATCGGTGACGGTCATGTTGGAAGTGACAAATGGGTTCGGTGTACTGAACTCCGGCATGTGTTTGCGCACGGGGTCGTTCCAACCCAGTTTGCCTTCATCCACCAACAGACCGATGGCCGCCGCCGTGAACGCCTTGCTCAAGCTGGCGGTAAAAAAGATGCTGTTGGGTGTGACGGGCTCCGGCTTGTCCAGGTCGAGCTTGCCATATCCCTTGCTCCACACCAGTTCACCATCCCTCACCACCCCCACGGCCAGGCCGGGTTGGTCGAACTGCTTCACCGCATCGGCGATATAGGCATCGAGCTTTTCGAGATCCGGTTGCTGTTGCGCCAGGATGAAGCATGTCGGCAACAGAAAGATCGACAGTAAGGAAGCGCGTTGGTGGACCATGCACCGAAGATCGGATCTTTTCTTCGGACGGGGCCGGGAATTGTGCACTATTGGAACCTTCATCGCCTCAGGCCGTTCCAAGGCCTCGAATCGTTTGTTCAACATCCTCTCCCCGGCTACGCTCCGAAAGCGATGAAGAATGACATTTGACCCGGATCCTTCTTGTTACAGCACTCCTCTCCCCGATATTCGTTCCCGCCGCTTCCCGCACATCCAATGGCACTGGCAATTGGACCACCACCTCCAATTGGTCTCCCAGTGGTGCACCTGCCTCCGGTGACACACTGGTGATCCAGAGCGGTCACACGGTCACTGTTAGTGGCAATCTCAGTTACACCGGCGCACCGATGCGCGTTGATGTGCATGGCACATGGCGCTTCAGTGGTGGCGGTGCCAAGATCTCTTTGCCCGAGAACAGTGTGATCTACATCCACGAAGGTGGTTCGGTGATATCCAACGCGCCAGGGGCCAGCGGTGTCAGTCAGCTTATCAGCATTGGAGGCTCGGTCTATTGGCAGGGTGGGCATAATTCCACGGTGACCGGCCCTGCGGGTTGGCCTTATGGCCCGCTACCGGTGGAGCTGCTGGCCTTCACAGTGACTGCAGCCCCGGATGTGGTGACCGCCCGCTGGACCACGGCCACGGAATGGAACGCATCACACTTCGAAGTGCAACGCTCCCATGATCTATTGGACTGGTCGGTTGCCGGTACGCTGAACGCTTCGGGGCACAGCATGCAGGTGCAGCATTATGAATTGGTGGAGCGATCGGTACCGGAAGGACCGTGGTACTACCGGTTGGTACAGGTGGATCTGGATGGTACGCGGAACCCATACCTGGTGGTGCCTGTGACCATAGCGCCGGTTGCCGCGCGCATGGACTGTACACCGGATCCCTTCGCACATGACCTCATACACATACGGCTGAACAGGGAAGGAAGCATGATGGAAGCACCGGTATTGATCGATGCTTCCACAGGGCGGATCGCCATGACGACGATCGAGGACGCTTCAACGGTCGGTATGATGGTGCGCATTCCGGACCTGGCACCAGGCGTTTACTTGCTGCGCGCGCCAAGCTTGGGGCGGGAGGGAAGTTGTCGCTTCGTGATCGGGGGCTGATCAGTTCACGCTCACTTCCTTCACCTCCACCTTCTTCGCACCTTTCAACTCGGTATCCGCCGTCACACCTTCCAGCACTTCCAGGTTGATGCCGTCGCTGAGACCGGTACGGATGTAGGTCTTCTTCCAAATCTCACCGTTCTTCACATGCACAAAGGCACTATCACCCTTGGTGTTGAACTCAACGATGCTCTCGGGCACGGTGTACACGCTGTCCCGTTGTTCCAGCACAATGTCGGCGTTGGCGCTGTATCCGCTGCGTAGGCTCTGGCCTTCGTTCAGTTGCACCGCAGCTCGGATCTCGAATTGAATGGCGCCGTTCTCCTCCACGCCCTTCGGGGCGATGTACTCCAGGTCGGCATCCCACTTGGCATTGTCTATGGCGCCAACGGTCAGTACCACGGGCATGCCGAGGTTCACCTTGCCCACTTCGCTCTCGTCCACCTTGCCTTGAAAGATCAGGTCGGTCATGTCGGCGATGGCCGCAATGGTGGTGCCTTCGTTGAAGTTGTTGCGCTCGATCACGCTGTTCCCCTCCTTAACAGGCACGTCCAGTACCATCCCTTCGATCGTGCTGCGTACGATGGTATTGCCAGCACTGCTACGACTGATACCATCGCGCACCACCTGTAAGGCTTCCTTCGCGGCGGCCAGTTCCTGTTCCGCGTTCCGCAAGGCCATGTCGAAGGTCTGCATCTCAGCGGCCGCGATCACGCCCTTGTCCGCAAGGGGTTTGTTCCGGTCATGGTTGAGCTGGGCATTCTGCTGGTTGATCTCCGCGTTGCGCACCCGGTTCTCCGCGTTGCTGAGCGAGAGCATATCGGGCACGATCTTGATCTTCGCCAGCGGCTGGTCCTTCTTCACGATCTCGCCGGCCTCCACGTACAACTCGGAGATGATCCCGCTCACCACGGGTTTGATGAGGATCTCCTTGCGCGGCACGATCTTGCCGTTGGCGACGGTCTTCTTCACCACATTGTTGCGCTTGAGTTTTTCAATGGCGAACTCGTCGGGCTTGCTGGCGCTCTTCTGGTACAGGAAGTACAGGGTCCAGATAAAAAGGGCGCCGAGGCCGATGAGGAGGAGATATTTCAGGATCTGTTTCATGGAAAGGGCAGTTGTCAGTTGTCCGTCGTTGTCAGGACAGCTTGCGAAGTATTCGTGGGTTTGTGTGTCGGGTCGCGGCCGTGGATGTTCTGCGGACCGGCGTGCAGTGCGTGTTGCGGGTGAAGGGTTTTGGTGATGCGATCCACGTGCGTTGTTCTTTGGCTCCATGCGGCCTCTCATGCACCGCGTATCGACCTGCCTGACAACCAACAACCGACAACTGACAACCGTATCCCATCATTCCGCTCTTAGTGCGTCAACAGCTTTGATGGCAAGCGCCCGGCGTGCGGGCAATAATCCGGCGAGCAGGCCGCTGGTGATGAGTACGGCGAAGGCCACCAGGGCCACGAAGAGGTCCACGCCGGGGTTCTTGAAGAAGTCGGCCTCACCCGCCACATTGCGGATCACCTCCAGCACCCCCACGCCGACCAGCAGGCCGAAATAGCCCGCGATGAATGTGAGCGTGAGCGCCTCCTGCACGATCTGGCCGGTGATATTGCGCGGTGTGGCGCCCAAACTGCGCCGGATGCCGATCTCCTTGGTGCGTTCCTGGATGCTCACCAGCATGATGTTGCCGATGCCGATGGCACCTGCGAGCAGCGTGCAGATCCCCACGAACCAGCTAAGCCCGCCGATGCCGATGAAAAGCCCGTTCATCATGCCATAGAACTCCTGCATGTTCCAACTGCCGAACGCACTTTCATCGGTCGGGTCCACGCGGTGTTTGCGGGCCATTAGGGCGCGTACTTGTTTCTCCACATCGGCCACGCTCACGCCGGGCTCGGCGATCAGGGTGAACCAGTGCACTTCGTTCAACGCATTGAAGGACTTCTGGAAGGTGGTGAAGGGCACGTAGATCTTGGCGTCGGGGTTGTCACCCATCTCGGCGCTGCTCTTTTTCTTGCTCACGCCCACCACCTGGAAATACACCCCGTTTATCTTGATGTACTCGCCCAAGGGTGACTCCTCTCCGAAGAGCAGTTTCACCACCTCCATGCCGATCACTGCCACCTTGCGTTCCTCCGCCAGGTCGGCATGGTTCAGGAAGCGGCCCTCGGGAAGGCGGATGGCTTCAACCTTGATGACCTCGGGTTCGCTGCCATACACCGAGAAGGCGCCGATCTTGCTACCGTAGCTCACGTTATTGCCGCCCTGCCAACCACCCAGCTGCAATTGCGGTGAACAGAGTTCAAGACCGGGTACGTTGCGGCGTATGATGCCGATGTCCTCATTGTCGAAATTGAAACGACGTCCCTTCTGAAAGCCGGCGTAAGGCTTCGTTGTCGGCATGGTCCACAGGAAGGCGCTGTTGGTGGCGAAACCCTCGAAACCACCCAACACGGCATTCTTCAGGCCATTGCCCATGCCCAGCATCACCACCAGCATGAAGATGCCCCAGCCCACACCGAACATGGTGAGGAAGCTGCGGAGCTTGTTGCGGCTCAGCGTGTTCCAGATCTCTCCCCAGCGGTCGTTGTCGAACATGGCGCTACTCGTCTCGTAAGGCTTCAATGGGACGGATGGCCGCAGCACGCCGAGCGGGAATGAAACCGGCCAGGGCCCCTGCCAGGATGAGCGCGATCAATGCATAAACAGCCACATCGATCTGGATGGTGGGGTCGCGGAAGAATTCACTGCCCGGCACTACACTGGCAATGCCTTCCATCAGGAACACGCCCAGCACAAGACCCATCCAGCCAGCCACACCGGTGATGAATACGGCCTCCAACAGGACCTGCCCCACTACGTTGGCCGGAGTGGCGCCCAGGGCCTTTCGAATGCCGATCTCGCGGGTGCGTTCCTTCACCACGATGAGCATGATATTGCTGACACCCACGATGCCGGCGATGAGCGAACCGATGCCCACGAACCACAGGAAGGCCGTGATCCCGTTGAAAATGTTGCTCATGGTGCCCACGTTCTCCACGTTGTTGTTCACCCACAGTGCGCGTTCGTCCGTCGGGTCGAAATCGTGGCGACGGGCGAGGGTGTGCACGGCCCGGTCCTGGGCCTGTTTGGCACCCGCAATGCTGGCATCGGCGAAGCTGAACATGATGTCGTCCACCACGCCCTTCGCATTGAAGACCTTCTGAGCAGCGCTCAATGGGATGTACACCGGACTGCGCTGCCCACGTTCGGGGCCGCCGGTCTCATACTCATAGAGGCCCACCACTTCGAAAGGGATGCCGTTCACGTTCACCCACTTTTGAAGTGGGTCTTCTTTCTTGAAGAGCTCCTCACGGCAGTCCTGTGCAATGACGATGACCTTGCGCTGTTGCACCTGGTCCACCTCATTGATGAAGCGGCCTTCGACGATCTGTTGGTGTTGCAGTTCGCGGAATTCAGGCTCGATGCCACGGATGGTGTAGTTGCCCGTGTTCATGCCATACTGCAACTTGCTCATTCCGCGCCACACGCTGTACTGCCCGCTGATGTGCTGGATGCCGGGAATGGCATTGCGCAGCGCTTCGATGTCACGGTCCTGCAATTCGATCTTGCGGTTGGGGGGCAGACCTTTCCAAGGCTTGCTGGTCTCGTTGCCCCAGATGCGGATGCTGTTGGTGGCGGTGTTCTTGAAGTTGTAGCTGAATCCATTGCGGAGGCCGGCACCCGCTCCCAGCAGGATGATCAGCATGAAGATGCCCCAGAACACGGCGAAGCCGGTGAGCACGGCCCTCAGCTTGTTCTTGCCGATGCTCTGAAGGACCTCCCCCCATTTCTCCCTATCGAACATCGCCGGCAGGTTTGTTCACATCACGCACGCCGTCCATGTGCGTGCTCAGGCTGTGTGGGTCCATGTGGGCGTTCTCAATGAGGCCGTCGCGCAGGTAGATCACGCGTTGGGTGGCGGCGGCCACTTCACGTTCGTGGGTCACGATCACCACGGTGATGCCCAACTCGCGATTCACCTCGGTCAGCATGGCCATCACTTCCTCGCTCGTCTTGCTGTCCAAGGCACCGGTGGGTTCGTCGGCCAGGATGATCTTGGGGTCGCTGATGAGCGCACGGGCGATCGCCACGCGTTGCTTCTGGCCCCCGCTCAACTCGTTGGGCATATGTTTCGCCCATTCGCGCAGCCCCACACGCCCAAGCATCTCCAACGCCAGTTCGTTGCGTTTGCGCCGCGCCACCCCCTGGTAGTACAGCGGTAGCGCCACGTTCTCCATGGCGTTCTTGAAAGTGATCAGGTTGAAGCTTTGGAACACGAAGCCGATGTACTTGCTGCGCAGCCTGGCGTTCTCGGTCTCGCTCTGGCTGCGGATGACCATATTGTCCAAACGGTACTCTCCACTGTCGTAATTGTCCAGAATGCCGATGATGTTGAGCATGGTGCTCTTACCGGAGCCCGAACTGCCCATGATGCTGACCAACTCGCCTGGCGCGATGTGCAGGTCGATGCCCTTGAGCACCTGTAGGATGTTGTTGCCCGTGCGGTAGGCCTTGCGGATGCCTGTAAGCCTGATCATGCAGGGTGCGAAGTTACCCGGCGCACTGGGTGCGCACGGCTGGCTTACATGAACGGCAGGCGGCCGTTAGGAATGGCACCCACGCGTGCAAGGGGGCACTGCGCTTCAGATCCGTTTAAAGACCAGGCCCACCATCGGACGCTTGATGTGGATCTCCTGCAATACGCCGCCGCGGTATACATAGTGGTTCTCCGTATTGCTGGAAAGGGTCAGGGTATAGGTGCCATCGCCGGTCCGCTGCAAGGGCAGGTCCTTCAATGCGCTCTCCACGAAAATGAGTGCCTGCCCGATGGGCTCCTCGAAGTACATGCGCGCTGTGGTCCACTGGGTGGTGCGCTCGCAAGTGAAAGGCGCTTCAGGATGCACGAAACATTCCGAAGCGCCGCGCGCCATATGGCTCGAATCACGCAGCGCGTCGTTCAATACCATGGAAGACGTGCATCCATGGAGCATGTCGTTGAGGTACTCGGTGGTCACACGCGTACGGATCACCTGCTTCCAGGCGAGGCTGAACTCCGTGTGTGAGGTCATCACGTAGTGGGTTCTTGGTCCGCTTTGGCTTTTCATGGCCACCACCATGCCCAGCACTTTGTCACCCTTCAGGATGTTGAAACGAGCCTGCTCCGAAACAGCATAGCTGGTACCGGTACATACAAGCCCGATCAATAGGGCGAAGTTCCTCAGTGAGATCATGCGAAGGGAGGGGAGGGAAGAAAGGGAAGAAAGGGAAGAGATGGAAGTGAGGGCGTACTGCATGATGTTAGGACAATGATACCACGGAAAACCCCCATCACCGACCGTGTGCTTGGGGGTTGACAGGAACATCGTGCCGGGTGCTGCTACGGTCGTTCCCGTAGTGATACACGGTGCAGGCACGAGTCGATCCCGCCGTACAGGGTGACAATTTTGCACGAACCCGAACGAACCATGAGAACTACACTGCTCTGCTTCCTTTCAACCTTGATCACCATCCAAGCCAATGGGCAGGGTGCCGCCGACCGCGACACCATGTTCCAGATGATCGTGCCGCCACCCTTGGTCATGGCAGCCAATACCAGCCAGTATTTGAACATGCTGCTGGAAGATGATGGTACGGTGATGTTCGCCGGCGGCATTTACAACTATGCGGGAGACTACGGTGGCGTGTTGCGCATGGATGCCACGGGCAGCTTCATGGACAATTGGGACGGAGCCTTCTTCGGGACCGTGCGCGCCATGGCCAAGTCACCCGATGGCAAGTACTACATGGTGGGCCAGTTCACCAGTTATGCGAGTGTACCACGCGTGGCCATCGTGCGGATCCATCCCAACGGCACGCTCGACGCGAGCTTCGATGCCGGTGCCGATGCCCCGCCCATCCAGGTCTTCAGTGTGGCGGTACAGCCCGATGGCAAGGTGCTGGTGGGTGGCAATTTCGCCGATTGGGCCGGTAGCGGGCGCAAAGGCCTGGTGCGATTGAACCTGGATGGTTCCGTGGATGAGAGTTTCAGTGTAGGCACGGGCACCAGTGGCAACAGTCAGGTACTTTGCATCAAGGTGCTCGACTCGGGCAAGATATTGATCAGCGGCACCTTCAGCGATTTCAATGGCAGCCCGCGCCGGTTGGCCCGTTTGAACGCGGATGGTAGTGTGGACCCCAGCTTCGATCACGACATCAGCAGCGGCGATATCCTGTCCTTCAGGGTAATGGCCGATGGCCGCATTGTGACCGGCGACCGCCTGTGGCGCTTGCTTCCGGACGGTGCCACGGATCCCTCCTTCACCGGACACGGTGACCTACAGAACGTGACCGCACTGGAGGTATATCCGAATGGGAAGATCCTGGCTGGCGGCATTTTCTCCGAAGCTGCTGGCCAACCAGCACCGCGTTTCGTCCGCCTGAATGCGGATGGCACCCACGATCCGAGCTTCGACACAACAGAAGGCTTTGATGGCAACGTGCTGGGGATCCAACTCGATGCCCAAGGGCGCATCCATGTATGCCACTATAGCAGCACGTACAAAGGCGAGGATCTGGTCCACTACCATTCTCCCACATCCATCAACGGCAAATATGTGATCCGCCTGCATGGCGATGGACTGCCCGCCTCGGTGCCGGAATTATCGACAATGACGGTGGAGATCTTTCCCAATCCCGCCAACGACTTCATTACCGTGCGGGTACCGGACCATGACATACAGGAACTACAACTGCTGGGTATCGATGGCCGCTTGATCAGAACACTCGCGGGCGCAAGCCGCCATCTGGCACAGCTACCGATCGATGATCTGGCACCAGGAGCCTACCTGCTTGATGTGCGCACTATCAATGGCCAACGTATTGTGAAGCAGGTGATCAGGGAATGAGCACCCCTGGTTCGGCGGCCGCCCTTTGCCACGTTGCAGGGGGCGGCTGCCTTTTTTGAAGCAGGTCCATCAAAGCGCTGGTGATACCTGGGTAGCGGAAGTGGAAACCTTCGCGCAATAAGCGTGTGGGTACTACGCGGCGGCTCTTCAGCACTAGTTCACTTTCGGTGCGCAGGAAGAAGGCGCCCAATTCGATCATCCATTTCGGTTGTGGCAGTGCCAGCCAGGGCCGGAAGCGAGCCCTGAGTTGCGCCATTAGGTAGCCATCGCGTGTGGGCTCCGGTGCGGCCAGGTCGTACACGCCTGCGGCATCCGGGCTTTCCACGATGTGCTGCACCGCGCAGCACAGGTCGTGACCGTGGATCCAACTCACGTACTGGTCGCCGCTGGCATGCCTGCCACCAAGTCCGATGCGGGTCAGTTGCACCAGTCTCGGCAGCACGCCGCCCAAGGGGCTCATCACCATGGCGCTTCGCAGGATGGCAAGGCGGGTATGTGGAAGCTTGAAGGATCGCGCCGCTGCTTCCCAGCTACGCGCCACTTCCACGCTGAAGCCGATTCCCAAGTCGCCAGTGTATTGGTCCATGGGACGATCCTCGGCATGACGGTAGATGGTGGCCGTGCTCAGTTGGATCCACACCTCGGGAGGTTCGTCGCAACGCCCAATGGCATCGCCGATGGCCAACGTGCTGCTCAAACGACTGTGCAGGATCTCCCACTTTCCGGTGGCGTTGTAGCGTCGGTCCACTGTGGCACCTGCAAGGCCGATCACGGCTTGAGCACCTTCCAATTCTTGGTGAAGGTCGCCAGGCATTTCGGGATCCCAGTTGCGGTATTCCGTGTTTTTAACGATGCGTGCCTTGCCGCGTGTAAGTACGACCACGGGATATCCTTGTGCCTTGAAGTGCTGTGCCAGCAGGCGACCGATCAGGCCGCTTCCACCGGCAAGGATGACGGGCTTGTTCATGGCTTAGGCATTAACTGGAGAAACGGTAGGAGGAATGGTGTGGCGGCGTGCTTCACTGGCTTTGCGCTTGCCGCGGAAGAAGAGCCACAGGTGTGCGAAGAGCACGACCCCCAGGTAGATCGCGAAGCCGCCCACCTTGCCGGCGAGCTTTTCCACCAGGTCCTGGGTGCCGTCCAATTGCCAGCGGATCTCCATGATCCACAGCGCGAAGCCCACGTTCAGCAGGTAGAAGCCCACTTCGAAGAGCCGGTTGGTGCTGTCGGCGATCTCGGTGCGCCCATTGAAGATGTCGAGCATGAACACACGGGCATTGCGGAAGAGGATGCGTGCCACGTACAGTGTGAGCAGCAGTACGATGGGCAGGTAGATGAAGTAGGCGAGGACATTGAGGTTCGTCATGGCTGTAAGGTGTTGGTTAGTGTTCTACTCTTGGCCGCGAGATCGCGCGCCTTTACGCGGCTCCACAGTAGGAGCACGCCGATGTTCGTGAAGTGGATCGCGGCCAGGCTGAGCAGGATCAATGCGATCCGGTGGACGAGTATGGCCAGCATGTGTTCCCAACCGGTGATCGGTTCCCACAAGCTCATCACGATCGCCACATAGCCTAGGTTCAGCGTGTAACAACCCACCAGGAGCACATTATTGATGGCATCCACGAAGGGGGCATCGCCATCGAAGATCCCCAGCATCCACACCCGGCCGTTGCGGTGGCAGGAGCGCGCCGTCCACACCGCGATGGCCATCATGGCCGGCAGGAAGAACAGGTAGCTGAGGAGGTTGAGATTCATTTAATATTGTGAAGTTTCAAGAAGTAGTGAAACATTTTGACAAAAAGAAGACCGCTACCGCAAGAGGGTGGAAGCGGCCTTCAGGAACCATTGTACATCGCTCTTCAGGCTGCGCTCCAGCATGGCGTCCAGGCGGCTGGTCAGGTCTTGCAGGTCGGCGGTGGTCTTGCGGAAGGCCTTCGCGTCGTTGCTGTTGCCTTCGGTGCGTTTCAGGTCGTTCAGCAGCAGGATCATCGGTTCCAGCTCGCGCTTCTTCCGCTCGCGGGCAATGGCGGTGGCCACCTTCCACACATCCTTCTCGGCCTCGAAATACTCCATGCGCTCTCCGGACTTCAGGACTCTCCTTGCGAGTGTCCAATCGATCAAGGCACGCAGGTTCATGTTCGCGTTGCCCCGGCTGATGTTCAACTGCTGCATCACCTCATCGGTGCTCAGCGGTTCAGCGCTCACCAACAAAAGGGCATGCACCTGCGCCATGCTGCGGTTGATGCCCCACTGGCTGCCAAAGCCGCCCCAAGCCTGAATGAACTGCTCTTTTGCTACGTGGAGTTCCATGGTGTTCTTGTTCGACGCCCCAAATGTATGATCATCAACACTGAACTTCCAAATAGTATTGAAAGTTAATTTCGGTACGAACAGGATCGTGGACAATTCCGGCGCTGGCTCCACCGGCACTGAGCGGGGACTGGGTAGCTTGCCGCTTCGCGTTCGCCATGGAGATCGTCAGCGTGGATCCCCTCCGGATCCTTCAACAACATTTCGGCTACAAGTCATTCCGCCCCCTGCAACAGGAGGTGATCGAACATGTGCTGGAAGGTCGCGATGCCGTGGTGCTGATGCCGACCGGCGGCGGCAAGAGCCTCTGCTACCAGGTGCCCGCACTGGCCTTCGACGGACTCACCGTGGTCGTCTCCCCCTTGATCGCACTGATGAAGGACCAGGTGGAGGCCTTGCGCGGGAATGGCGTCCAGGCCGCCTTTCTCAACAGCTCGCTGGGTTGGGAAGAAGAGCGGTCGATCGGTGAGGAATTGGAGGCAGGCCGGTTGAAACTCCTCTATGTATCGCCCGAGCGTTTGTTCCAGCAAGGCTTCCTCGAACGTCTGGAACGGCTGCGGGTGAAACTATTCGCCATCGATGAAGCGCATTGCATCAGCAGCTGGGGGCACCACTTCAGGCCGGAGTACAAGCAGTTGCACATCATCAAGCAGCGCTTTCCCGATGTGCCGGTGATCGCGCTGACGGCCACGGCGGACCGGACGGTGCGCGGCGATATCGGAGAGCATCTGGGTCTGCGCGATGTGCGCCTCTTCGTCAGTGGCTTCGACCGTCCCAACCTCTCACTGGCGGTATTGCCCGGGCAGGAGCGTTGGCGTGCCATCGAGCGGATCGTGGGTCGGCACCAGGGACACTCTGGCATCATCTATTGCAACAGCCGCGCAGGTGCCGAGAAGCTCGCCGCCAAACTGCAGGGCATCGGTGTGAAGGCCGCGTACTATCATGCGAAACTGGATCCCGCGGAACGCGGTCGGGTGCAGGACGAGTTCATCCAGGGCCGACTCCATGTGATCTGCGCCACCATCGCCTTCGGCATGGGCATCGACAAGTCCGACGTGCGCTTCGTGGTGCACTACAACATGCCCGGCACGGTGGAGGGCTACTACCAGGAGATCGGCAGGGCGGGGCGGGACGGTCTACCTGCGGAGACCATCCTCTTCTACAGTTATGCCGATGTGCAGACGCACATGCACTTCGCCGACGAGATCGACGATCCGCGGTATAAGGAGGTGATCGTGGCCAAGCTGGAACGCATGAAGGCCTTCTGTGAAGCGCAGGTCTGTCGCCGCACGATCCTGCTGAGCTACTTCAGTGAGGAGCGCATCGGCGCTTGCGGCAACTGCGATGTGTGCAAGGATCCGCCCACTTATTTCGAGGGCACCGTACTCGCACAGAAGGCACTGAGCGCAGTGGTGCGCAGCAGGCAGCAGCTCAGCCTCAGTATCCTGGTGGATGTGCTGAAGGGCACGCACAGCCCGGAGGTGCGCGAGAAGCAGTGGCAACGCATCAAGACCTTCGGTGCCGGCGCGGATGTCAGCGCGTTCGCATGGATCCAGTTCATCCAGCAGTTCATCCAACTGGGCCTGCTCGAAGTGGACTACCGCGAGCACCATCACCTGAAGATCACAAGTGGTGGAGAGACGGTGTTACGCGGTGAAAGGCCGATCCAGTTGGTCACGCCCGACACGATCCGGGAGCGCCAGGAACGACCGAAGCGCACCCGGCAGGTGGTGGTCGCCGAACCTGCTGCCGACGTTGCCGATCTGCTTTCAGTGCTGAAGGAATTGCGCCGCACCATCGCCAAAGAGATGGCCAAACCGGCCTACATCGTTTTCAGCGATGCGTCGCTCCATGACATGGCTGTGAAACGACCGGCGAACCTGCACGAGTTCAAACAGGTGAATGGGGTTGGGGACCACAAGGCGGCGCAGTTCAGCACGCGCTTTCTGGCAGCCATCGCTCAGTGGCGGAAGGAGCAGGCAGCCTGAGCGGCGAAGGGCGTTCACTTGATGAAGCCCCAACGCATCGCGAACAGCACCAACCCGGTCTTGCTCCGGATGTGGAACTTCTCGAAAAGGCCGATCCGGAACCCATCGAGCGTGCGGCGGTGGACACCCATTTCCTGGGCGATGTCCTCGTAGGTGGGCTCGGAATCGGAGCATACGTGGAGCAGGAATTCCATTTCGCGGGGTGTCATCTGCTTCAGGATCTCCTCGCGCTTCCGCTCCTGGCTCGATGGCTGATGCGGATTGAGCTGAATGGTCTCCTGCGCTCCATCGCTGTAGAAAAAACCTGTTTCGATCAGGCTGTCCAGCGCGGTGCGTAGGACAGGGGGACGGATGTTCTTCAGCAGAAAACCGCGTGCTCCGGATCGTACGGCACGGATCAGCGCCTCGTCAGTTGCATCGAAGGTGAGCGCGAGCGTGCGTATCCCGGGACCGTTCGCACGCAACCATTCCAGGGTGGCATACCCGTCCATGACGGGCATGTTCAGATCCACGATCGCAATGTCCGGCGCCTTTTTGCCCATCAGTGCATGGATCAGCTCGCGACCATGGCCGGCCTCGATCGTCACCCGATAACCGCCAAGTCCGTTGATCATGGTGGCCAGGCCGCTGCGCATCAAATGGTGGTCGTCCACCAGGGCAATACTATGTTCCATACGGTCGATGGGGTTGACTTATTGGAGCGGCTTCCACCAATGCACTTTGACGGTCCGACCCCCGAATTGCATAGGATGCCCACAAAGGAAAGCGCTGTCCTGCACCCTGCAACCGTGAAAAAACACGGGTGCCCGCAATTAAAAATGGATGGGTCGAATGAAGGACAGTTACAGGGAACGGATCCCCCAAACTCACTCCAAGCTCTTCACGGGCACACGCACTGCGGTGAAAACGCGCTGTTCCACACTGTAGCTATGTCCCTTGGAGATGATGTGGACCCGCATCCCTTCGACGCTGAAAGGTTCACCTTCCTCCACATCGGCGAAGTCGCTGTAGGTGATGTCGTGCCCATCGAAGATCATCACCTGCCCGCTGCCGATGGTCTCCAGCATTTCACCGGCGGTGATCACCACCCCTGTGTCCTCGCCGAGTCCGATACCGATGGCGTTCGGGTTGCCGGCCACCGCCTGTGTCAATCGGCTGAACCGGCCGCGCTCCACGAAGTGGCTGTCGATGATCACGTCCTGGATCAGACCGGCGCCGGTGGTCATCTTCACGCCACCCTTGATCAATCCCGAGGAACTGTGCCCCTGGTAGATCATGGTGCTGCTCATGCACATGGCGCCCGCGCTGGTGCCGGCGATCACGAAGCCGTTCTCCTCCCGGTAGCGCCGCTTCATCAATTGCAGGAACGCGGTGCCGCCGAAGATGGTGGTGAGACGCAGCTGGTTGCCGCCGCTCATCATCACGCCATCGGCCTTGGAAAGGCGCTTGATCATGTCGGGCTTCACATCGGCGCGCTCGCGGATGTCCATGATATCGATGTTGTTGGCACCGAGCCTGCCAAAGGCTGCTACATAGTTCCGACCTACTTCCTCCGGAATGCTACTCGCGCTGGTGATCACGGCAATGCGCTTGTCAGGCCCTCCGATCTCATCGACCACACGCCGCAGGATCCCTTCCTCGATGAAGGCATGGTGGAAAACCTTGGAATGGTGCCCGCCGTCAGGAGCGTTGCCTTTGTCCTCGTTGCCGCCAATGGCGATGAGCTTCCCTAGTGGTGTCATGCTTTGGTATTGGTCCCCCCGCCCCAGGTCCGTACTACGGGCAACGTTCCACGATGTTCTGGGAAACGCCGGCCCGTGGAAGCACGGCACCACCGCGAAATTAGGATCACAGCCTTGGCCGGTGAAGCCCACATGAAGTTTTGATGAACAGTGGGATGTCACCTACCTTGACCCTCGTCTTACCACGACCCCCATGCGAATACTCGAACTCAAGGCCATGCGTGGCCCCAACCACTGGTCCATCAGGCGGCACAAGCTGATCATCATGCGCCTCGACATTGAGGACCTTGAGGAGAAGCCCACCGACAAGATCCCCGGTTTCGATGAGCGCATCACCACCCTGATGCCTTCACTGTACAAGCACCGTTGTAGCGAAGGGCATGAAGGCGGCTTCTACGAAAGGCTCCAGCGTGGCACTTGGATGGGGCATGTCATCGAGCACATCGCACTGGAGATCCAGACCCTTGCTGGGATGGACACCGGTTTCGGCCGCACCCGCAGTACCGGTGAGCACGGCGTGTACAACGTGGTGTTCAGCTATGTGGAGGAACCCGCCGGTCTGTTTGCCGCCAAGGCATCGGTGGAGATCGCCGAAGCATTGATCGCCGGGAAGGACTTCGACCTGGCCGGGGCCATACAGGAAATGCGCGAGATCCGCGAGGCATCGCGCCTGGGACCCAGTACCGCGAGCATCGTGGACGAAGCCTCTGAACGGGGCATTCCCTGGATCCGTCTGAACAAGCGCTCGCTGGTGCAGTTGGGCCATGGGGTACATCAGAAACGCATCCGCGCCACGATCACCAGTCGCACCAGCAACATCGGCGTTGAGATCGCCTGCGACAAGGAGGAGACCAAGGAACTGCTGGAGAGCTACGAGATCCCCGTGCCGAAGGGCCGCGTGGTACGCACCGAGGAAGGGCTCGAGGCTGCCGTGGAAAGCGTCGGCTTCCCATGCGTGATCAAACCCATCGGTGGGAACCATGGCCGCGGTGCCACCATCGGTATCAAGAGCCTGGAGGAGGCCAGGGTGGCGCTCGTCAAGGCGAAGGAAGTGAGCCGCAGTGCGATCGTGGAACGCTACATCACCGGCTTCGACCACAGGATCCTGGTCATCGATCACCAGTTCGTTGCGGCTGCGAAACGTACCCCGGCCTGTGTGACCGGCGACGGAAAGCACAGCATCGCACAATTGGTGGAAGAGGTGAACAAGGACCCGCGCCGTGGTTACGGTCACGAGAAAGTGCTGACCCAGATCGACATCGACGACCATACACTGAAGCTGCTGGCCAAGCGCGAGATGACGCCCGACAGTGTGCCGCCCAAGGATGAGGTGATCTACCTGAAAGCCACCGCCAACCTCAGCACTGGCGGCACAGCCGAGGACATCACAGAGATCGTCCACCCCTTCAACATCTTCCTGGCCGAGCGCATCAGCCGCATCATCGACCTGGACATCTGCGGCATCGACATCATGGCGCCCGACCTCAACGACCCCATTACCGAGAACGGTGGTGCCGTACTGGAGGTGAACGCCGCACCGGGATTCCGCATGCACCTGGACCCCACCACTGGCATCGGTCGCAACGTGGCCGAACCCGTGGTGGACATGCTCTTCCCGCCCGGGGCACCCAGCCGCATCCCGATCATCGCCGTCACCGGCACCAACGGCAAAACCACCACCACACGCCTCATCGCGCACATCATGCGCAGCGTGGGTCACAAGGTGGGCATGACCTGCAGCGACGGCGTCTACATCATGAACCGCTTGCTTATGAAGGGTGATTGCACCGGTCCGGTAAGTGCGCAGTTCGTGCTGAAGGAACCTGTGGTGGATATGGCCGTGCTGGAGACCGCACGCGGCGGCATGCTGCGCAGTGGCCTGGGCTTCGAGCACTGCGACGTGGGCATCTGCACCAACGTGGCGGCCGATCACCTCGGGCTGAAGGACATCAACACTTTGGAGGACCTGGCGCATGTGAAGAGCACCGTGCCGCGCAGTGTGCGTCGCGAAGGCTATGCGATCCTCAATGCGGACGATGAACTGGTGATGGCCATGCGCAAGCAGTGCGAATGTAAGATCGCGCTCTTCAGCATGGACGAGAACAACCGTGTACTGCGGCAGCACCTGAAACTGGGTGGGCTCGGTGCCGTGTACGAGAACGGCTTCATCACCATCAGCAAGGGCGAGTGGAAATTGCGTATCGAGAAAGCCGCGAACGTGCCCCTTACTTACGGAGGCCGTGCGGTGTTCAACATTCAGAACATCCTGCCCGCCGCGCTGGCCGCCTACACGCAAGGGGTGAAGATCGAAGAGTTGCGTCAGGCACTGAACACTTTTGTGCCTTCACCTGCACAGACGCCCGGCCGTCTCAACCTGTTCCAGTTCAAGGATTTCCAGGTAGTGGTCGATTACGCCCACAACCCGCATGGCTTCGAGGCCCTGGGCCGTTTTGTGGACAAAGTGCCCGACAGCCCCAAGATCGGCGTCATTGCCGGCGTTGGCGACCGTCGCGACGAGGACACCATCAACCTGGGCAAGCTCAGCGCCCGCATGTTCGACGAGATCATCATCCGCCAGGACCGCAACCTGCGCGGCAAGACCGACGATTCGATCATCGCGCTGCTCGTCCAAGGCATCAAGGAGGTGGATCCCAACAAGAAGGTCACGATCATCAAGAAGGAGGAGGAGGCCATCCGCCACGCCATCGGCACCGCACCCAAGGGCGCCTTCGTGGTGCTATGCAGCGACGTGGTGCCCGACGCCCTCGCCCTGGTGATGAAGCTGAAGGAGGAGGATGAACAGGTGCCGTTCAGCAAGGAGGATATCCCGAACCGGAACAAGGAGCTGGTGGGGAAGACGGAAGCGCCGGTAGCGGAGCATGGGCAGTGAGGGGGGGCTCTTATGGCCAATTCAAATGAGTTGATGTGGTAAAGTTGGTTTTTAAAGAAGTGCGAATTGACAAGCGATGATAGACATCGAGACACTGCTGTCCGGTTAAAAGTCGAACAAATTCAACTGTTTCAGCGGGTCAGGGTTTGCTGGTGCAAGGGCATCGGTCCGAAAGGCTTGCTGGACGGGCATTTTCTCGAAGGGCATGACCGAGCAGATCTGTAACATGGAA
>JBGTIB010000110.1:0-34424 GCA_041745875.1 Flavobacteriales bacterium
GTAAACAGCGCTCAGGGCTTGTGCTTCCGCGATCCCGTCGACCCCATCGTACAGGTTGACCAGCATTCCTCTGATCTCTTCCCGCAAGCGAAGGTTCTGGTCCATGATCTTCCGGAAACTGGTGGTGTCCTGCACCAGGTCACCATGGATCCGTTGCAGGATCTCCACTTCCGCCCGTTCATCGTTCGATGCCTGTTTCCATGCATTGATCTGCAAGGCGATCAGGATCCCGAGCACCACCAGTACGATCTCGCCCACGGCATAGACCAGGTAACGGGTGAAACGGTTCTGCGCAAGCAACTGTTGGCGGATGGAGTTGAAGATGCGGGCCATGATGGTCACGTAGCGAGCAACGTAGATACGGAGAAAGGGAAGCCGCATCGCGACCGCCCTTTCCCTTTGATATCAGTATGGATCCGAGGACAAGGAAGTCCCTTAGTCCTGTGTTTCAGCTACCTCGGGTGGTGGAATGCCCAATTGGTGGAAGCTGGACAGCCGATCGAACCACATGTAGGCCTTCGTCAACTTGCCGTCCGTCACGTTCGCGTCGAACAGGAATTTCACCTCGAAGGGCTTGCCGGTCGCGTTGTGCATGGCCGAGTATTTACCCCAGTATTGCACCCATTGTCCCGGGTACTCGTTGCCTTCAGCGATCTGGATGGACTGCGCGAAGTCCTTGGTGAGCTTCTGGTCGCTGCGCGTTGAATCGATGCGCATCCAGTTGGCGATGATCTCCTCCACATCGGAGGAATCGGCCGGTACGAAGGTGTTGTTGGAATAGAAGTCCGGCGCAACGGAAGCGCGGATGGCATCCGCATCGGCACTGATCACCGCGTTCAGGTAGCTCTCCACCAAGGCGACGTTGGCGTCGGTCTCTGCTGGAATGGAGTAGACCGGGTGCTTGAAGTGCTCCTTCACGGGTGGGCAGGGCTCCGGGTTTGTGCAGGCGCCTACCAGCAAGGCGGTAACTACAGAAGCGAAGACTATTCGTTGGTGGATCATGAGGGTTGGGGCTTTGGTGAATTCCTGAATGGACCAAAGGTGATCGGCCGCTTGCACCCGGCACCTCGTAGAAATACCAGTTCTGCGGATCGAGTCATCGAATTGCTACCCTGCGATCCTCTTCAGAGCTTTGCCACATGCATATGTCCACCATGCTTACCCTCGATTTCACCCAGTTTCCCAAGCTCCGCACCATGCGCTTGTTGCTGCGGGAAATGGTCCCCGATGACGCGCCCGCATTGCTCACGCTGCGTAACGATGAAAGGGTCATGCGCATGATCGCCCGTCCGCGCGCCACTTCAATGCAGGAGGCCGAACAACTCATCGCCACCATCGCTGCGGACCGTGCAGCCAATAAGGGCATCACCTGGGCCATCACCCTGCATGGCTCCGACACGCTCATCGGCACCATTGGATTCTACCGGATCGAACCCGAACACCACGGCGCAGAGGTTGGCTACCTGCTTAACCCGGACCACTGGGGCAAAGGCATCATGGGTGAAGCCTTGGATGCCTTGGTGGAACACGGTTTCACCACATTGAAATTCCACCGCATCGAAGCACACACCGATCCAGGGAATGTCCCCTCCAACGCTCTGTTGTCCCGGCACGGCTTCCGGCAGGAGGCGCACTTTCGGGAAGACCTGTTTTGGGAGGGCCGCTTTCTGGATACCCTGGTTTGGGCGCGACTGGTAGGGGATGGGGCAGTGTGATGTCCTCCGTATTCCAGAATAGGTGATCGCTTGACATGGGGTAACGATCGGATGACGGCAACCTCACCATCCGTGTTCATGTCGTGCTCAAAGCGAACGATCCACCACCCCTACGATCGCATCGCCCAGCTTGTCGCACGCGCGTACGGCATCCGATAAAAGCTCGGCGCGTGGCGTCAACATGCTTTCGCGCAAGGCATCCACGAAGCCGCGCAGCTCTGCACTGCGCGGATCGCTGCCGATTCCGTCCTCCAACTGCGCATCGATGGAAGCGACCAGCTCATGGTCCAAATGACCCTGCCGAAGCTCGGTGCGCAGCATCTCCACGGTGCGGCGAAGGGCCTTCAAGCGGCGGGCAAGGGTAAGGGTGTCCATGGGGCGAAGATCGCACGGTGGGGCTCAAGGTTATATGTAACGGTCCTGCTTTGGGCAACGGCACGGGGACGTCACAAACCAAATCTCACATCGGTAACGCTAGTAAACATTGATCGCAGCAGTGCGCCTGGGACTTGGGCAGTGGTCGTATGCCGTTCCGGTCTGAAGCTGGAACCCAACGTGAACAGCTAAAGATGTCACCCTTGTTGCGGTGAATCACCTCCCTACGGCACCACAACCATCTTCCTCGTTTCCACCCGTTCCCCTGTCCGCAGCCGGTAGAAGTAGGTCCCGTCGGCTAGATCCGACACATCCACCTGCACGCTTCTGGCCCCGGCGCCTTCAAGCCCCGAGCGCAACACGGCGACCGTACGGCCACTAGCATCGAGCAGGCTCAGATCCACCATCGTGGACGTGGGTAGTGCATAGCGGATGGTGGTGCTGTGCGTGCATGGGTTGGGCATGTTCTGCTCCAGCAGGGTGTGTGTGGCGCTCGTCTCGGCAACAGCCACGAAGTGGTCCAAACGGGAAACGCCATTGCCACAAGTGCCGACATATACTCGCCCCAGTTGGTCAGTGGCCAAAGACTGCGTGGCAAGGTCGCCGAGTCCTTCGTTGAATTCGCTCCAGGTATCACCGTCATCCTCGGAGAGCAGCAGCCCACGGCTGGTAGCGACAAGAAGGCGGTCGCCAGAAAGCACTTTCAAGGCATTTACCGAGTACCCATTAAAATCAAAGGGTAGGAGTGCCGGAGGAGTAGGTAGGGCTATCTGGGTCCATGTGTTGCCATTGTCGGTTGTGCGATACATCATGACAGATTCACCCATGATTTCATAGGCTCTCATTGCGAACACAACATCGTTGGAATTCACAACCGAGAAGTGGGCGTAATTACTGCCAGCGGTGAGTTCCCAACTCTCACCATTATCCACCGAAACGTGAACACCGCAATTCGATCCACTTACACTTGCGAAGATCACATCCTCAGAATTGATGACCAGGGATCTGAGCGTGCCACAAAGGAATCCATTGTCCACCTCTACCCAAGTGCTGCCCATGTTGGTGGATCGGTATATGCGACCATCCTGCGTGGCAACGAAGATGTGATCGCTGGAATTGGCTGCCAGTGAAATTATTACGCTCTGGAGTGATACTTCCCACGTAATGCCATTGTCCAAGGAACGAAACGTCTCCCAATAACTTGATGCGTAGAGAGTGCCATTGGAATGGGTGAAAAGGCTGTAGGGTGTAGAGGGAAAACCCATGTCCCGATGGAACTCGTCGCCACCATCCTCCGAATAAAACAATCCGCTCAATTTTCCAGCGAACAACTTGTTCTGTTCACCGACCACCAAAGTCCCCACTGGATCGACAGTAAGTCCATTATCGATGCGCTGCCAACTGTCCCCTGCGTTGATACTCCGGAAAGCTGTACCATTATTGGACCGTGAACCAGCGAAGAGATCTCCGGCGGCATTGACCACCAGAGACGCAATAAGGACTGAAGTGAGACCATCATTCACAGTGGCCCAGGTACTGCCGCCATTCACAGAGCGAAAGATGCCTGTACTATCGGTGCCCACGTAGAGATCGCCATTGTTGTCCACAGCCACGCAACTTGGAACCGACGGAACGCTGGACAATTGGACCCAAGTGTCGCCATTATCGTGCGAGCGGTAAAAATTCTGTGCGGAAATGACGAAGAGCGCACCGTTGGGACCCGTACTCAGTAGAGTTCCGGTGGGAGCAGTGTCCAACAACATCCAACTATCACCGTTGTCAGTGGATCGATAAAGGCTGTCATTCGCCTTGAATAGAACATCGTCATTCTCAGATACTGCTAGTTTCCAGAGATATGGAAATGATGGTTCAGTGGCGTCCCAAGAATTCAAGGCGGTCCAACTGTCCCCATAGTCTATGGAACGCAGCACGATTCCCCAAGAATCGTTTCCACTAAAATTGTGACTATTCATAAATAGGTGACCAGATGAATTGTGTGTAATGTTTTCAATTTGGTGGACTCCGGTAGGTTCGTTAAATAGAACCCAACTAGTGCCGAAGTCCGTCGATCGGATCCATCCCTGCCCAGGATTAAGAAGGCCAAAAATGTATCCATTTGGTGTGACGATAACTTTCCGAAGTTATTTCCACAATGAATATCGGTGATTCTTTCCCAAATATCACCGTTGTTCATGGTGCGATAGATCCCCCCAAACGAACTGACGAACACATGTTGGTCCACATTGACCGCCATGGATTGCACCATACCCCCACCGGGTCCATTGGTCGCTTGCCATACCTGTGCAAGGGCCAGTGCGGGGGCCAGTGCAAATAGGATCAAAATCGTTCTCATCGCTTAACGCTTAAGGGGCTCGGTAGGGGTACAACAAGTATAGGTTGGAAACTGGGATATTCTACTAGAAAGCAACGTTCCTTCAGGCACGCTCACTTCCGGTGCATGATCTGTGTCCTTGGTACCGGACAATTCCATTCAAATACCCGAACCATACAGCCATGCTAAGGATCGCGATCATTCTGGGAAGCACCCGCCCAAAACGCAATGGGGAAGCTGTTGCACAATGGGTGTATGAGCTTGCGCAGGAACGCAACGACGCGGAGTTCGAGTTGATCGATCTGGCGGAAGTGGATCTTCCCTTGCTGGACGAACCTATTCCACCGTCACAGGGCAAGTACAGCAATGCCCACACGAAGAAGTGGGCCGCAAGGATAGAGGAGTTCGATGCCTTCATCTTCGTGACACCCGAGTACAACCATAGCACCTCCGCAGCGCTGAAGAACGCCATCGACTTCCTGTACAAGGAGTGGAACAACAAGGTGGCGGGCTTCGTCTCGTACGGCAGCGCCAGTGGGGTGCGTGCCGTGGAGCACCTGCGGCTGATCATGGCCGAGGTGCAGATCGCCACCGTGCGCCAGCAGGTGTCCTTCTCACTGGCGACCGACTTCAAGGACGGTGGATTCGAACCGGCCGATCGCCATAAGAAGGACTTCGATACCATGGTGAAGCAGATCGTGGCTTGGGGTGAAGCCTTGATACCCGTGCGTCGCAAATTGACGAAGGGTATCGGTGAGAAGGAAGCGGCTTGAGGCATGAGCCGCTCAGCTTCATACATGTGTAGTGATCGAACGCAGAACCTAACACGACAAAACCCACGACGCCATGAATACCGACAGAACGAAGAAGCCTACCACGGGCAGCGAGCAGGATAGTCCGCGCGCCACAAGTGGTGGAGGACTTGGTCAGGGCCGCGAAATGGCCGCAGGCATGCCCAAGGACATGGAGCAGATCGGGCGTCCTGGCAAGAACGCGGGCGGCAGTGATGGGAGCGACAATTCCGCTTCGGGGAAAAGGAACGGTCTGCCCGGTATCGCCGATCACCTCGACCCCAACGCCGATCCCAAGCGCTCCGGCCTTGACCATCCTCGTGTCGTCGATGACGGTGGACTGGCCGAGGATGATCCGGACGGGGAGACCCGAGAATGACAAGCGTGCAATTCGATCTCGAAACCCATAGACACCCAACACCCATGAACCTACGCTCCATCCTATTCCTCAGCCTGCCACTGATCTCATTCACCCTCAACGCCCAGCAACACGAGCCCACGGTGGTGGACGATCCCTATGCGGAGGACGACGGTAGTTGGATCGGCATATCGGGTTCTGTGGAAAGCACCGGTGCAGGCGACTTCGTGCTCAACTACGGCGACGGCACCATCACCGTGGAACTGGCCGACGATACCACCAAAGCCCACAAGTTCATAGAGAACGAACGTGTCATGGTCTTCGGGATCGTGGACGAGAAGCTTTTCCGCAGCACCACCATCCAGGCGCGTGCGGTGTTTGTGGAAAGCCTTAGCACCTATGTCCACGTCGCGGATGGAGCCGGGGAACGCCTCAAGTCCATCACACCCACGATCGTATCAGGAACGGTGGTGCAGGGGCGCGTTACGGGCATTACGGCCAAGAACCTCACCCTGGACCAGGGTGACCGCATGATCACGGTCGACCTGACCCGCATGGAGCACAACCCACTGGAAGCCACCGGCCGGGATCGGATCGCCCAAGGAGATCTGGTCACCGCGTTGGGCGACATCGATCAGACATTTTGGAAAGGGCACGTATTGCGCGCCTCCAGCATCGAAGTGGTCCGGGAGCCGGAGTACTGATCGGGGTTATGCGATGGGATCGAACGGATGATCCCATGTTCCGGTACGAACCGTTGGTGGCACCCCAGGAAACCGTCGAGACGACATTCGCGTCCTGTGTGCAGATAAGCATCACACATGCGCACATTCATATTCCCGCTCGCCTTCGCGGGCAGTTTCGCAGGTTTCGCCCAGATCCCGAACGGTGGTTTCGAATCCTGGTATAACAGCGGCAGTTTCATGGAGCCCACGAGTTGGTGGACCCCGAACATGGTCACACATTCCCTCTACGGGGTGTTGGCCGCTGAGCAGGGCACACCAGCGCCGGAGGGTAACACTTTCATGAAGGTGAGCTCGCGCTTCGTGGGCAACATCGTGGAAAATGGGCGCATCACCTGCGGCAACGAGTTCACCGGTTATCCTGGCGTTCCATTCTCCCAGCGACCACAGTCGTTCAATGGCATGGTACAGTACCATCCACAAGGGAATGATGCAGGCCAGGTGCACATGGCCCTGATGAAATGGGACCCCGTGCTCATGGGAAGCACCGTGGTGGCCAACGCGGTCCTTCAATTCCCGTCCGCCATCAGTTCCTGGCAGCCGTTCAGTGTCGACTTCCTTTACTACTCCACCGAGATCCCGGATACCGCACGGATCACCGTGGTCGCCAGTAACAGCACTCCGGTCGATGGTACCTCCATCTGGGTGGACGACCTCCATGTGCAGGGAGGAGTGGGCATCAGCGAGTACGATGTGATCGCAGGCCTCACCCTCTTTCCCACACCGGCCTCGGAGTTCATCCACCTTGTGGCCAGCGAGCCCATCGCGTCAGTAGCGATCAGGGACCTCAGTGGTCGACTTGTTCACGAAGAGCTGGTGATGGGAGAACGCGTATCCATTGATGTGACAAGGTTGGGCACCGGGTTCTATGCGGCCACCTTCACCACCAGCGATGGCCGCAGTGGTACAAGGCGTTTCGTCCGGGAATGACCGGCGACGCCGGGCACCTTGGGTATAGCTGGGGATTTTCGTCCCCGGAGATCGAAGCCGATTGCACGGTTGAAAGTCGTCCGGATCGGATCATGCATTGAACCGGAACGTAGGCTTGCACGTCAAAGATCCCAATGGCATAGGCCTTGATGCCCATCGGCATCATCAACGCACCCTTCATCATGTTCGAACGATCCGTAATTACAGCCGCCCTTTTGTCCGTGGCGATCTTGCCGCTCCGTGCACAGGACCCCAACGGACCGGACACACAGGATACGACGCGTGTGATCAACAACGCGCGCGATACCGTAACGATGGGAGCGGCACCTGACGCGGCCACGCTGCGCGCACGCGATAGTACCCACATGGCTTTTGCCAACAAGGATGAGGGAGCTTGGATCGGGATCGAAGGACATGTGAGGATGGTGGGTGAGAAGAGTTTCATCCTCGGCTATGAGGGCGGTACGGTTGCCGTTGCGCTTGGTGGTGAAGCGTTGCGGGCGCACACTTTCCACAAGGACCAACACTTGACCGTTTACGGCCGGGTGGATACCGACTTCCTGGATCGCAGAGTGATCAAGGCACGGGCAGTGGTGGTGGATGGCGAGCATTCCACCGAACATCTCGTGATCGGCGAAGGTGATGCCATCCAAATGCTCACCGCCTCGCATGTACCGGGCACGGTGGTCCATGGAAGGGTCACTGACATCAGTGGCCGCCATGTTACCCTGGAACAGGCCGATGGACGGATCATCGTGGATACCAGCACGCTTTCCTACGACCCCATGACGGCACAGCCACACAACCGGGTTGAACTTGGTGATCAGGTCACTGCACAAGGCCTGATCCGCGGTGAGCTCTGGTCGGAACGGCTGATGAAGGCTACGGCGCTCGATGTGATCAAGATGAGCCGGATGGACGGGAACATGGGTGCTGCGGATCCGGAGGTGAAGGAGCAGTAGATGTTCAGTGACTTTGGGTTCGCCGGATAATGCGTGCACCGGGCCGCATGGAATGCAGCGTGCCCTGCTCGTCCGGACCGGGCTGCTCCTCGAGGACGTTCCGTTCGAACGTTTCGTGAGGAGGCGTGTACAGAGACGCGTGCCTGGCCATGAACTGACCGCGATGTTGACCGCCTTCCTGGTGGGTTGTTCGTCAAGTGCCGTTGCATCCCAAGACATTACCTGCTCAGAAGTGTCGGCTTCTTTTGCGCAACATGTCGAGCGCACTCTCTCCGACACCACCGGCCGCTTCTTCAATGACTTTCCCACGCCCACACCGCTCACCTGCGAGCTCCAGGGAATGTTGCACGAAGAACTGAAGGACGACAGCCTCCACTACCACTTCGAACACCTTCATCAACGTTACAATGATCCTCGGGCCACATCGGCTTTTGCGTTCATCGCCCGGCACGACCATTTCCATCTGGCCATCGCGCTCATCGCGCACTGGAACCCCGATACACGGATCGAAGCGCTGCGTGCTGTCCAAGACTACCGCCGAATACGCCCGTTGGTATGCACCAACACGGAAGGCTTCGCGCAGTTGCAACGACAGGACCGTGCCGCCGTACGCTATCTGATCCGCGTATTGGAGAGCACGCCGCTGTTCATTCCCGGTAGCGAGAACGCCACCATCCACAGTGTGTACATGAGCGAGATCATCCGCACATTGGACGTGTTCACCGGACAAGCCCACGACACAACGGGCGACATGCGGATGCGCTTCGATATGCCCGAAGCACGGCTTCAACAAGCCCTGTCCGACTGGCGCAACTGGCTGCAATGAGGTCCATCGTATTCACCCTCTGGTTGTTGACGGGCGCACTTCATGCACAGGATGCAGAGCGTTTCCAACGCGCGCTCCATTCCGGCAACGAACGCGCACTCGACGGCTGGATGAAGCGCGAGATCCACGACAAGCGCAAGGGCTGGGCGGTCAGCACCTCCGGTCCCACGTTCATCAGACACGCACCCACCTTCGACAGCCTGGTCGCTTTCCTACGCCGGCAGCCCGATGTACTTGATGCCGCCTGGGATGGCTGCACGAACAAGATCCTCCTATGGCCGGGGCACAGTACCATCGGTATGCAATGGACCGATGGCGATGTTTCCAAAGGACGCTGTTGGCATGTGCAGGAGGGCATCCCGGGAACCATTAACCTTTTCGGATGGAGGCCCAAGGTGCGGGGCACGCTGGAGCACTTGAAGTATAAAGGTGCGCGGGAGTGCACGGGCTTCGTGGAGCAGCAACGCAAGCATTGCGCAGAGAACGCGCACTAGGTTTCCCGCTCGATCTTCTCACACCGCGGAAAGGATGGCCCTGGTTCATTCGCGCATCACACGGCCCACCACAATACCTTCAGGGGTCCCGACCAGGTACAGGCCACCGGGAACCGCGCTCAGGTCCAACTGTAGCGCATCGTTGGAGAAGCGCGTGACCGGTACGTCCATCGTGCGACCCAGCACATCGCACACCTGAAGGTCGACGTGCGGGTCCAGGCCCACCAGGTTCACCACACCACGCGTGGGATTCGGGAATAGCATCACGTCAGCCGCAGGGCTCGCGTCTTCATCCAAGCCCACACTGAGTGGCGCGCAGGTGCCCGGCGTTTCAGTATAGCCGCCGCTCCAGTAGGTGGTCCCATTGTGGCTCATGCAGTGCAGGCCATACCAATAGTCGGAGACGTTCATGGGGTTGAAGGCGAACAGTCCGTACCGCGAACCGATGCCTTCGATCCATTCGGAGTCCAGCCCGAACAGCGGGTCGGCGGCCTGCACCTGCATGGCGATACGACCACCGTAAGCACTGCTCGGTGCGGTGGCTGTTACGACCACATCGAGAAGCATCGGTTCCTGCCAACCCTGGTTGCCCGTGGCCAGGAACTCGTTCACGTAAACACCGAAGATCGTATCGCCCACCGCCGCGCCGAAGTCGTAGAGCAGGTACTCCTGCACGGAATCCGCCGGGAAGAAGTACACCGCCTCATCCACCGAACGGATGCCGCCCACATAGCCAGCGTTGCAGTGGTCCAGCCGTGTGTAGCTGCTGCCTGCGATCAGCGTATCCGATCCATCCATGCAGAAGTTGGCCGTGCTCACCCAGGCGAACTGGGGAAGGGGCGGCGGCGTCACCATCGTTTCGAAGTACTGCACCCAGGTGGCATCGCTGGTGGGGAAGGGGAAGTCCTGGGCGCTGAGGTGAAGGCTTGTGGAGAGGGTGAGCAGGAGGGTAGCGTTGCGCATGTTCGTTGGGGTGATCATTGGTCGGGTTGGATCGCCATCCTACCCATAATGACACGCGAAGCACAGAGATCGCTGCTTCACAGCTTTAAGAATTCCGAAAGATCATATTCCCGGATCGGGCGTCATGATACCGACCATGATCACCGGGCCACCATACTGGCCTGGACACTAAGAGGATCCTAGCCGTCTTGCAGAGATCATAGTACTGGGCAGGCGCACCAGATCCAACCAGAAGCTTTCAATCTGCTTGATCGCTTTCATGAAATCTTGGAAGTTCAATGGTTTGGTAATGTAGCAGTTAACGTGTAGCGCGTAAGCCGCATCTATATCCGTTTGCGCCTCGGAAGTGGTGAGGACTACAATGGGTATCATCTTCCATTCGGAGTGCGCCTTGATCCGGGCCAGCACTTCATGCCCGTTCAACTTGGGCAGATTCAAGTCCAGCAGGATCAGATCGGGGAATGGTGCATTGGCATATTGGCCTTTACACTCCATAAAGTCCATGGCCGCCATGCCATCTATCACCACGTTCAGGTTGTAAGGAACATCACCCTCACGCAATGCTTCCCGTGTTAGACCTACGTCACCCGGGTTATCCTCCACCAGGAGTATTTCCATTGGAAATTTGCTCATTTCCGTTTCAGGGTGAAGTGTATCGTTGTTCCAAGGCCGAAGGTAGATGTGATCCAGATGCGGCCGCCATGGACCAGCACTACCTTTTGTGCGATGGAAAGCCCAATGCCGGATCCGGTATATCTGGACTTGTCGTTCAGCCGTTTGAAGGGTGTGAATACGATGTCATGGTAACGTTGCTCGATGCCGATCCCATTGTCCTCGACCTTGAAGTGCCAATGCTCTTTCTCTTCCGTTGCAGATACATGTATCTGTAGTACTACATCGTTACGGCGGAATTTTATCGCATTGGAGACCAAATTCTGGAATAGTTGTAGCATTTCCGTGGAGGAAGAGCGCACTACAGGTAGCGCCCCTATGGTCAACGTGCATTTGGATTCTGCCAGCACGTGGGCCAAGTTGGACCTGACATGTTGCACTACCACATCCAGATCCACATCTCCCGTGGTAAGAGCCCGGCCCAATTGAGAATACCCCAGCAGGTCGGTGATCAATTGTTTCATGCGCTCCGCACCATCCACGGCAAAAGCGATGTATTCCATGGCAACCTCATCCAGCTTATCGCTGTAGCGCTGTTGAAGGAGTTGCACATAGCTGGTCACCATGCGCAAGGGTTCCTTCAGGTCGTGCGAGGCGATATAGGCGAACTGCTCCAAGTCCTTGTTCTGCCGTTCCAATTGCTCGCGTTGGATCGCCACCTCCGATTCGGCACGCTTCTTTGCGGTGATGTCCGACGAGAGGATCAGGAGCCCTTCGTCCACCGGTTGGATGCTTAAGTGGAAGGAGGTGACGGACCCGTTCGGGAAGGTGAAGTCGGTATCCATGATATGCGCTTCGCGCTGCTCCATGCATTGCGCGAGCGCCACGAACAATGGGCTTTGTTCAATGCCCGGGTACCGCGCCAACATGGTATGGCCGATCAGTTCCTCCCGAGAGAAGGTGCTTTGGGCGACTACAGCATCATTCACGTACAAATGGGTCCAATCAAAGCCGATGATCTGCACCCCCTCGAGCATGATGTCCAAGGCATTGTGGAATCGTTGCTCGCTTTTCAGAAGCTGCTCCGTCCGCCGTGACACCCGTTGTTCCAGCGTCCGGTTCAATTCCAGGATATCGTTCTCGGCCCTTTTCCGATCGGTGATGTCCCGCACGGCCACCGAAACGAGCATACCGTCCACCAGGTCCAGGGGTGACAACGCGGCCTCGAGGGGGAATTGGCTGCCGTTCTTGCGCTTCCCTTCCAATTCGATCCCATGGCCCATCATTCTGGTCCTTGGATCCCTGCCCAGGTGGGCCTCCTGATGTGCTGCTGTCCCCAGGAGGTTGCTTGTAATAAGCATCACAACCGGCTGGCCGAGCATTTCATGCTTGGCGTATCCGAAGACCAGTTCGGCCTGTGCGTTCGCCAATTGGATGACCCCTTCCCGATCCACGATCACCATAGCGTCCGGGGCGGATTCGAGGAGCCGCTGGAAACGCTCCTCCATCCAGCGGGATTCCTGTTCCTTTCTCTTCCGCACGCTGATGTCGCGTATGGCGGCTGTTACCAGGATGCCTTCCTTGTTCACCAATGGGCTCAACATCATTTCGATCGGGAATTCGCTGCCGTCCTTGCGCAGGGCCACCAGTTCGATGCCAGTGCCCATGTGCTGGGCCAGTGCTTCGGCCGCGCTCCGCTTGTCATCGGCAATGAGGCGCTCGGCAAAACCTTCGGGTATGATATCGGTCACACGCTTGCCGAGCAGTTCACCACGCCAGTATCCGAATTGTTTCTCCGCCTGCACATTCAACAACACGATCGCTCCCTGCTCGTTCACTACCACCATGGCGTCCGGAGCGGCTTCCAGCAGACCACGATAGCGGCTTTCCATCTGTGCAAGATGTTCCACCGCTTTGCGTCGCACGCTGATGTCGCGTATGGCGGCCGTAACCAGTATGCCTTCCTTGTTCACCAAGGGGCTCAGCATCATTTCTATCGGGAATTCGCTGCCGTCCTTGCGCAGGGCCACCAGTTCGATGCCAGTGCCCATGTGCTGGGCCAGGGCTTCGGCCGCGCTCCGCTTGTCATCGGCAATGAGACGCTCGGCAAAACCTTCGGGTATGATGGTGGTCACATGCTTCCCCAGCAATTCATCCCGCCGGTAGCCGAACTGTTTTTCCGCCTGCACATTAAGCAGGACGATCTTCCCTTGCTCGTCAACCACCACCATGGCGTCAGGGGCTGCCTCCAGAAGTCCGCGATACTTGACCTCCATCTGCTCCAGATCCGCTTCGCTCTCCTGCCGCGCGATGATCTCCTTGCCCGAGCTGTCGATGAGCTGTTCCATTTGCACGTTCTGGAACAACAGGTTGTCGCTCTGGAACTGCATCCGTATGGCGTCCAGGACGCTCTTCCGGCTACCCTCCATGAAGAGATGGATGAAGCCTGCAAGCGTGAACAGGCTCGCAACAAGAAGGGCGTCGTTCACAAGCACCGATCTCAACTCCAGCGAGCCGTGCCGATCGAGACCCCAGTTGCCGGACACCAGCGTAAGCACGGCGACCGCCACGGCGATGATCCAAAGCAGCTTCTTGGACCGCTGCAGGGCGCACAATGCCAGCGGCAAAGTGTAGAGCGCCGATCCATTGAACGTTGCCGACGTGAACAGGTCGATCATCGCCACAAGCACGGTGGTGAACACGATGGACACCAGCAGGGGAGTCCACCTGAGCGATCGCTGGGCGGGCGTCCCAACCGGGAGCTGGGCTGTGTGGAGCCCTTGGTCTGTCCTGTCCAATACGGTGGGCCGTGTTGGGCTAGTGAAGGGGGAACCGAAGTTCATGGGCATGGGGTATGATACGGTGGGTGAGCAGGCGACGAACGAGCTTGTAGTAGCACCGAGGTCGCACAGCAGTGGTCCAGCTTTACGCTGAACGATCATCGCCATGAACAGCCGGATGAAATGACCCATCTTGACCAGCAACGCACCGATCCAACGGTGCGCGTGTCTATAGGGCTGCGGTACAGAGGTACGACAATGCTGATGCGCGCCGAAGGATCGAGGCCCGATCCTTATGAACAACGTGGGAAGATCATACCTTGAAAAGCAGGCCATACCAGGCCCCCAGCATCAGACAGCCCGCTGGTAAAGGGGGGTCAAGGCTGGGCCTTGGCCTTTTTCCAAGTATGCGTGTCGCCACCATCGGACCGGATCCAAGGGTGGGTGAACAAACATTTTCGCGGGTCCATAGCCGCAGTGCCTCCGGAAACGAACTTCCCGGATAGGTTTGCAACGTGCAGTACCTCCACCGCGCATACCGCTACTATCTGGGCTCTTTCTCAGGCCTCAGCCGCGAGGTGTGGATCCTTGCGCTCATCACCTTCGTGAACCGTGCGGGTACCATGGTGGTGCCCTTCATGTCGCTCTACCTCACCAAGGACATGGGCCTGAGCCTGGAGGAAGTAGGCTGGGTCATGAGCAGTTTTGGCGCAGGCTCCGTGGTTGGTTCTTGGCTCGGTGGCAAGCTCGCCGACAAGCTCGGTTTCTACGATGTGATGATCGGAACATTGTTCACCTCCGGTCTCGCTTTCATCGGCTTGCAGTACGTGTACGGTTTCTGGCCGTTCTGCATCGGCGTCTTCTTCCTGTTGGTGCTGAGCGATGCCTTCCGCCCGGCCATGTTCGTCGCCATACGCGCCTATGCCCGGGTGGAGAACAGAACACGCGCTGTTACGTTGATCCGCCTGGCGATCAACCTGGGCTTCAGCATGGGGCCAGCCATCGGCGGGCTCATCATCGCAGGCATCGGCTACAGCGGACTGTTCTGGGTGGATGGCATCACTTGTCTGGTGGCCATGGTGATGATGTACTTCGGGTTACCACGCGCAAAGGCCCGGAAGGATAATGATGCGACACGTTCCATTGCGCTGCGTTCACCGTACCGCGATGGTCCATACCTCTACTTCCTCCTCACAGTGGTGCTCATCTGCATTCCTTTCCTGCAATACTTCAGCACCGTGCCGCTCTTCTACAATGAAGTGCATGGCCTGGATGAGTTCAACATCGGCCTGCTGCTCGGGGTGAACGGCGCGTTGATCTTCCTTGCCGAGATGCCGCTGATCAAGTACTGCGAGGACCGTGGCTTCGAACGTATGCGCATCCTCATCATCAGCGTACTGCTCATCGCGCTCAGTTTCGTGGTGCTCAACGTGTTCCCGCACATCGCCTTCCTCTGGATCGGCATGCTGTTCATGACGGTGGGCGAAATGCTCAACTTCCCTTTCATGAACCGTTTCGCCTTCGACCGCGCGGAACAGGGAAGGACCGGTGCATACATGGGTCTGTTCACCATCAGTTGGAGCGTTGCGCACATCATCGGGCACACGCTTGGCCTCAACCTCGTCGCGCGCTTCGGTTATACCACCACGTGGTATGTGTTCACAGCCATGCTGTTGATAGCCATGGGCATGTTGGTGGTGCTGAAACGGATGATGGTGAAGGAGGCCCGGACAAGTATGAAGGCGGCGCGATAGAGATACGGTCCATGCCCAACCCTTTGGGACGAACGGACGAAGCGAGGCCGAGTAGTTATGGCCGCAGGCAGCATGTGAGCCACCTTCGTGCGTCTCCTCGTCAAACTGCACAAATGCGCCACATTATCTCCATTCTAGTGTTCAGCAACGCCCTGGTCGCGATCGGTCAGTCACCCGTGATCGGCACCGCGCAATTCTTCCAACTAGGCCAGACATACATCCGCGACAACTACATACCGGAAACAGGGTTCGAGGACCAATTGATCCAAGCCACAGGACCGGACTATACGATCGACCTGACGCCATTGTCCTCCGCGTTGGTGTATGGAACTGAGGAGGTGATCCGCGAGGAGGCAACAGGACCGTACATGTTCTATCCGGACTATTATGACACGGCTAACGTGCAGATCACTGTGCAAACGGGCGAGTTCGAATTCGGCACCTTCCTCTTCCTGGAGGAACCCGGCATCATACGCCATGTGGGCGGACAACCGAATGGCGTGACGTGGATGAACGAGGCCGTGTGGATGCGCTATCCGGACAACAGCTTCCCCTTGGAGCTGCAGGACAACATGACGTACGGGTTCGAAATGGCGGGCATCATCGATGGGGAATGGTCGGATGTCTCCGGCAGCGATGAGCACTATGTGAGCGGGAGCAGCACCACGGATGTGGATGGTTACGGGACCATCACCATGCCCGACGGTCTGGTGATCGACAACACACTTCGGATACGGACCGCCCATGCCTATGTGGATTCCAACGCGCTCTTCGGTGTGAACGCTTACAACGATTCGATCTACACGTGGTACGCCGAAGGACGGAGCGGTCCGCTGATGACCCTGCGACGTGGGAACCACGTGTTGGGCTCAGGTTACGTCAGCCATTTGCCACTGACGGTGTACAGGCAGTCCAGCACGCAGTCGATCTCGGCGCAGCCCGAGGTCCCGGAACCATCCGTATTCCCAAACCCATTCAATGCACACGCAGTACTGTTATGGCCGGTCGGCGATGGTAATGAGCCGGTGATCATCACCGATGTGCAAGGTCGCGTCGTGCAACACGGCCAGTTGCGAGCAGGTCGCTTGGAGCTCAATGCCGATCGTTTCACCCCGGGCCTGTACCTGTATGTGATCGGCGATGGTCCTGATCAGCCGACCGCACACGGCAGATTCGTTGTGCATTGAAACAACGCTACTGAGCAAGCCCCTCACTCCGCCTTCACCACAGGGAACGCCTTCCTTCCGGTGCCATCAGGCGCCATCACATGCAGCATATAAGTGCCCGCTGCCAACTGCGTGGTGCGCAACTGCGTGAGCCCGTCGCCACGCGTGTAGCCGGAAAGCAATTCGGCGCCCACAGCATTGTAGAGCACATAGCGCGCATCCGTCCGTGAACGAAGTGTGAGCATTTCATTGAAGGGGTTCGGCCCGAGCAGCACATCGCCCAGGTCCTGATCCATCATGCCAGTACAAACTTCCACTGTGAAGGGCACGACGATGGAGTCGCTACAGATGTAAGTGCGGCTCACGAACTCCCGGAAGTACAGGTCCACATCGGTGGTGCTGCCGAACTGTCCGGTGCCGCGTGTGTAGAGCGAACCGTCCGTGAAGTAGTAGAGCTGGTTGGCCGTGCCCAGCGTATCGGGCAGGCGCTCCACCTGGATGGTGTACACAGAATCACGGAGGACCTCGGGATGCATCGTGCCAAGGACATCCACCATGGAAATGTTGGCCGGCACAGTGATGGTGTCGGTATCGATGACCGTACCGCCCAGCCCTGTGCCCTGTAACACTTTTACTGCGTAGTTGAATGGACCGTTGGTACCGTACAGCGAAACGATGAACTGTTGCAAGTGCCCACTGAACGATGGTGTGAACGATTGCCATACCACCGTGCCGGGCGTGAACAAGCCTTGCGCACCGGAGGCATAACTACCAAGGCCAGTGGCCTGATCCAAGAACGAGATGCTGTCCAGCACCTCCGCGTAATGATAGCTGGCGACATGTGGCCCCAGGCCGAGCGCGGAGGCATTCAGCAAACTATCGCGCACGCCGTTGATGGTGGTGTAGCCACCCAAGGGATCACCTTCGAGCACGAAGGGCGGCGTCTCCAGACAAAGCGGCACGTTGAGGGCGGGGATGCTGAGCGCAGCCGGTGGCGCAACGTTGATCACGGAAACGGTGGTGTCCGTACATCCGAACGAGGTGTTGATGTACAGCAGTGGGTAGCTGCCTTCGCCGAGATCGGCCGGCACGAAGGTGCTGGTGTCATTGCCGTTGATCGAGATCTCGGCAAGTGGCGATGCGGCGTTGTCGCCCACGAGGAACACGGTATCCACGTCGGTGGTGCAATAGGCATCGGACAGGTTCAGCATGTAGCGCGGCGGGCCTTGGTAGAGCTCGTAATGGCGGATCGCGGTCTGGCAGGGCGGCAAGGCAAACACCCAGGTGCGGAAGGCGGCATCGCGGAAGGCCCCGGTATTGCTGGTGCCGCGGTTGTAGTCGTAGTAGGCCCAGTTCGCACCAAAACTGGTGACCTGTGTGTAGGCATGGTCGGCCACCATTTCCAAGGTGTACTCCGCTTCCGCGACGTTGGGCACGAACTCCGCAATGGGGAACGAAAGCCATGCTGTATCCAGTAGGGCGGGTGTGGTGAGGGTGCTTTCGTGCAACAATACCACACCTGCGCCTGTGCCACTGTACACCCGCAGGCGGAAGTTGTTTGGAAGGGTGTCGTTCAGCAGGAAGTCCACTTGCGTGAGGCGACCATCGGCGGCTGCACGCAGGGTTTGCACCAGGCTATCCGTGGAAGTATAGGTATAGCTGTACGAGGAGTACTGGTCGTACATGGTGAACGACTGATCGATGTATGTGGCGCTGTCCAACGGCGGCGTGGTGGGCGTCCAGGTCACGAAGTATTCGCCGGGTGTGTTCGGTGTGTTGTACAGGGTATCGCCGCTCACCAACGGACCACCGAATGTGCCGGGCGTGGGCGTGGCCGAAAGGGTGATGGGTCCGGCGTTGTGACATTGCCGTGTGTTGAACGGATCGATAGCAAGGGGTTGTGCGCTGCGGTGTAGGTAGGTCTTCACATTGTCCAGTACATACTGCATCACCTGCACCTGGCCCGGGGTGAACGCGGAGGTCACGCAGGGCGCATAGCTCATGATGTTGTCCACCAGTGGCGTGTAGGGCTGCCCATTGGCATCGGTGGCGGTGCCGATGTAGGTGCAGGTGGCGTAGTCCATCATGCCGGCCAGCCCGAGGTTGGGATCGGCGGGGGTGTCGCAGATGAGGTCGCCTGCAGTGGTGCAGTTGCTGCCGTCCACCAGTTCAGCCCCGAAGATGGCGTCGTGCGGGTGCATCAAGCCAAGCACATGGGCCACTTCGTGCGCTGCGACCTGTGCGCTGCCCGCACCGCGCAGGTACACGATGTCGCCCATGGCAAAGCCGCCGAGGCTATTCGGCAACAGCGACGAGTAGACCATGGTGATGTAGCCCGGCTCGTAGTAAGCGTTCATCACCGCCGGGTCCAGGTTCCACAGCGCAGCGAGGTTGGCATTTTCGACGATCTGCACCGGCCCGCACAACTCGAACTGGATCCCCGTGTTGTTCTGCGCGAAGAGATCGTTCATGCCATCGATGTCGCGCTGCACGATGCTGGGCGTGCTGGCATCGCCACCTGGTCCCGGCTGCGATGCGATGATCGCCTTGATCTTCACGTAGCGTGTGCCTCCACGGGCCGTATAGCCCTGCGCGGCCTGGATGATGGCCGGGGATACGGACGTTGTGCTCTGGCACCATGGCAAGATCGTTTGGGCGTTCAGTACGCCGGAAAGGCAGACCGCGATCCCGACGACAGCAGGGAGGGATTGGATGCGCATGGGGGTGGGATGGCTTGATGACGTGTGCGAAGTTGTCGTGGTTGCCGGTATCGCCTGCATAAGCGCTGGTGATGATCTCCGCGAGGATGACCCAAAGTATGCTCCGGAAGGGCCCGCTGCTTGGTGCCGATGCGGAGGTCACCGGGAACATTCCAGCCAACAGGCGTGTTGGCTTCAGCATGCATCCCATCCTTGTCATTGGTGCTTCCCGGGGTATCGGCCATGCGCTCGCCCTGCGTTTGGTCGCCGAAGGAAGGAGCGTGCTCACCATGGGGCGATCCACACCCGATGTGCCTGGCACGGAACGCCATATCACGCATGATGTCCTCGCGCCGGGCTTCCCCGCGGACTTGCTACCGGAGGCACTGGGTGGGTTGGTGTACTGCCCGGGGAGCATCGACCTCAAGCCCATCCGCAGCACCAGCGCCGACGACTTGCGTAGGGCCTTCGAGCTGAACGCGATCGGGGCCTTCACCGCAATTCAGGCCTGCACCGAGCGGTTGAAGAAAGTGCAGGGCAGTGGCATCGTGCTCTTCAGTACCGTGGCGGTGCAACGCGGCATGGCATTCCATGCCGGCGTATCGGCTTCCAAGGGTGCGGTGGAAGGCATGACGCGCGCGTTGGCGGCCGAGCTCGCGCCTACGGTACGCGTGAATTGCATTGCGCCGAGCCTTACCCGCACCACCCTGGCGGAGAAGTTGCTTTCCACACCCGAGCGCGAGAAGGCCAGTGCCGATCGGCATCCGCTTAAGCGCATAGGCGAAGCGCAGGACCTCGCCGCCATGGCCGCCTTCCTGCTGGGCGATGATGCACAGTGGATCACGGGGCAGGTGATCGGGGTGGACGGTGGCCTAAGTGCGATCTGAAATGAACGAGGGGAAGTCCGTCACACACATCGGTATCGACTTCGGTGCCCGCTCGTCAGGCAATACTGCGGTGTGCTACCTGGACGGTGGGCTGTTCCGCTTTCTGCGTCCCGCGAAGGATACCGACGGCGATGCATGGCTGGAGAGTACCGTGGTAGACCTTCGTCCGCAAGTCATCTACATCGATGCACCGCTGAGCCTGCCCGCGGTGTATGCGGGGCGTGGTGAGGACTTCTTCTTCCGCCTGGCCGATCATCAGGCGCACGGCATGAGCCCCATGTTCCTTGGCGGTCTAACGGCGCGGGCCATGCGCCTTGCAGCGCTGTGGACGGAACAGGGCATCGCCGTGCATGAAACGTACCCCGCCGCTCTCATCCGCCACGCCTGGGAAGGTTTGAAGGTGGAGCCGCGCAAGGCCATTCCGAAGCACAAGCTGAGCGTCATGTCGGGTATGATCGCCATGCCACCGCCCACACCTGCCGACCGGCACGAGGCCGATGCCTGGCTGTGTTGGGTGATCGGCCACCGTCACCAACGGGGCGAGGCCATCATCTACGGCAGGGAAAAGGAAGGGCTGATACTCGCCTGAACGATGCCCCGGCATAGACCTCCTGCCATGCGCGATGCGAAGACCTGCACGACCTGCGCGCGTCCTTTCCAATGGCGCAAGAAATGGGAGAAGGTGTGGGACGAGGTGAAATACTGCAGCGAACGATGCCGCAACAACAGGAGCCTGGTGAAGCACGTGTAGTGCGGCTGGTCCTCGGAGATCAGCTCCACATTGCACATAGCTGGTACACTGTACCGCAGGCGGATGTGCTGCATGTGCTGATGGAGGTGCGGCAGGAAACGGACTACGCCTGGCACCACATCCAGAAGGTGCTGGGCTTCTTCGGGGCCATGCGGCGCTTCGCGGAACACTTGCGCACAGGCGGACATCGCGTGCTCTACCTGCAACTGGACGATCCACGCAACTTGCAGGATATCCCGAAGAACCTGGCGTGGATCATCGCGTCATGTGGGGCGAAGAACTTCACTTACCAATTGCCCGACGAATGGCGCCTGGATGAGCAGCTGAAAGCCTTTGCCGTGACCAGCGGTTGCGCAGTTGAAGTGGCGGACACCGAGCACTTCCTCACGCAGCGCCATGAACTGGCATCGCTGTTCAAAGGGAGGAAGCAGTACCTCATGGAGCGTTTCTACCGCGTGATGCGCGAACGCAGCGGAATGCTCATGCGCGGTGCTCAGCCCGAAGGCGGCCAATGGAACTACGACAAGGATAACCGCCAGCGGCCACCAAAAAAGCATGTGCCGCCGCCGCCGTTGTTGTTCGATCACGACCTGCGTGACATCGAAGCCATGGTGAAGCAGGCCGGGGTATACACCATTGGCACGGTCGATGCCCGGCATTACACCTGGCCGCTGGACCGCGCCGAGAGCCTGCGGTTGTTGCACTACTTCTGCACACAACTGCTGCACCGCTTCGGCACCTACCAGGATGCCATGACCCCGCACCACTGGGCGCTGTACCACGCACGTCTCAGTTTCAGCGTGAATGTGAAACTGCTCAATCCGCTGGAGATCTGTGCGGCGGCGGTGGAAGCGTGGAGGGCCGACCCCGAACGGATCACCCTGGGCCAGGTGGAAGGCTTCGTACGGCAGATCATCGGATGGCGCGAATACATGCGCGGCGTCTACTGGGCGCAGATGCCTTCGTTCGCGCAGCGCAACTTCCTCGGGCATCAAGGCAGGCTGCCGGCGTGGTACTGGACGGGCCGCACGCGCATGGCCTGCCTGCGCGATGCCATCACGGGCAGCCTTACGAACGCTTACGCCCACCACATCCAGCGCCTCATGCTCACCGGCAACTTCGCCCTGCTGGCGGGTATGCACCCCGATGAAGTGGACCGCTGGTACCTGGGCATCTACATCGACGCCATCGAGTGGGTGGAGATCACCAATACACGTGGCATGAGCCAGTTCGCCGATGGCGGCAGCGTGGGCACCAAGCCCTACGTGAGCAGCGGTGCGTACATCAACAAGATGGGCCACCATTGCGGTGGGTGCCACTACGATGTGAAGGACCGCACCGGACCCATGGCCTGCCCTTTCAACGCACTCTACTGGCACTTCCACGCGCGCAACCGCGAACGCTTCCTCAGTGACGAGGCGCGCCCGGGTCTGATGGTGCGCATGGGCATGACCTACCGGACCTGGGACAGGATGCCGGCAACGACAAGACAGGCCTTACTGGACAAGGGCGATGACCTACTTAAGAATATCGATGACCTGTGATCGAAGAATGTGCAGCTTCGTCCGTCCCGATCGGTACCGGGATACATCGGACCCACCAGGTCCTTTGCCAGATCTTACGCATTCCAGTAAACACGGAAGCCCCCTTGTCCAGGAGGCTTCCGAAAGAGAACGATGATCGATCACTCCACGATGAAACGCTGCGAGGCGCTGGCCCCGCGTGCATCAGTGGCGCTGAGCAGATAGATGCCGGCAGGCAAAGCGCTGATGTCCACCTGGCCGCGGCCGCCGCTGAGGGGAGCATCGCGGAGCTCGCTCACCATGCGGCCCTGTGCATCGGCGATGTGGATGCGCACTGCCCCCTGCAATGTTGCGGGGATCACGATGTTCAGGTGTCCATCCGCGGGGTTGGGGAACACATCGAGGCTCAGGTTCTCACTGGCGTGCGTTCCCACACCGGTGCTCAGTTCGTTCACCCATTGGGCGTGTTGGACCACCTCGGTCTGGCCAAAGAAGGTGACCTCCGCATGCACCAGTTGTACGATGGGGTACGACTGGCCTTCCACGAAGTAGAGGTAGCTGTCGTACACGGCATCGAGCGTGAACAGGTCCAGTGAATCCGTCGTCTCCTCGTGCCAATGGACACGCAGCACATTGTTGGCGGTCCAGGTGGGCATGATCAGCGTACCGTATCCATCGGCCTCACCGACGATGGTGCCGTTGCGCACCACGTTGGTGCCATCGATGGAGAAGGTGGCGGCCACATCATCCGTCCACGTGTCGTTGAAGGCACAGGGGTAGGGGAGATAGCGACCTTCGTCGGAATAGGGGATGAGCACGTCGTCGGCAGCGGAACCGGCCAGGTACACGCCATCCGCTGCGGTGCGCCAGTACATGACGGCCTCCGAACCGGTCTCCGCCACGTTGGCGGTGGGGAACGAAGCGGCGTTCGCTGTGGTGGCAGGGTTCGCCAGCGTGATCGTGACCATGCTATCCGTGGTGAGGGCACTGAGGTCCCAGGTCTGGGCGGCACCTGCGGCTCCTTCGTTGAGGAAGGGTCCGTAGCGCAGGGTATAGCTCTGACCCGGCGTAGGCGCATTGTCAGAGAAAGTGAGTACGGGCTGTGCGTTCATCGCGCCAGCAAGAACAAGAAAGGATGCGAGGGTAATGGGTCGTGACATTGGGTTTTGGTTGTTGATGTCAGAGCATGGGACGCATGAAGGGGTTGGAGGTTACAGCGGCGCATGAGCGGATGCAGAAAAAAGCCGGGAAGACGCCAAGCATGCTCTCTTCCAATGGCAGCTCGGCCGAACTTTGGGATATGCGCACGGGTAACGCGTTCTTATGCGCACCTCGTGGCTGTCCACAACGCAGTTCCGTGGCGATCGCTCCCGGTTTAGGGTCGTTCACCTTCAAGGCATGGCGCCCAAGGGCTGGGGCAACCTACATTACCTATTGTCGCTCCCTTCGACTGAACTGCCTAAAACTTTCTTCCTGGAGAGCACCTTTTCGTAATTGGCTTGTTCGCGTGCCTGGATCTTGTGTTGCTTGTTTATCATGCTCAACAAGCCGAACAGATAAGCTCCAAAAACAAGTGTGCCGAGAATGAAGAGCCAGATGTCGTTCATGACCGTTCCTTGTCAAACTCCAGTTTGAAGTAGATGCCCGCGGCAAGAATGGAGGGTACCCAGATGCCCACGAATTGCCCTTCTTCCTTTCTGCCACTGAACCAAAGCGCGACCGACAGTAGGAAACTGACGAATGCCAGGATCATGGGATACCACCTGTTGAAGAACTCCATTTTCGGATTTTTGATAGGAACATCCGCGTACGGGCATTGTTCGTGGAAGAAGGTCGAACGGGCTCAACGGCATGCAGCAGGAAAGCACTTGGCATGCTGAACTTATTCGGGCACCACGTGTTCTTAGCATCTAACCAAACAGACGGAACACATGATGAAGATGATCTTGACAACGGGCTTCGTGCTTGCCAGTGCCTTAGCTTTCGCACAGGATAAGGATGTGGTGGATATCGCGATCGGGTCTGCCGACCATACCACCCTAGTGGCCGCCGTGAAGGCCGCCGACCTGGTCGGTACGCTGAAGAGTGAAGGACCCTTCACCGTTTTCGCACCTACCAATGCGGCTTTCGACAAGCTCCCGAAAGGAACGGTGGAAGGGCTGCTCAAGCCCGAGTCCAAAGCGGCCTTGAGCGGGATCCTTACCTACCATGTGGTCGCAGGGAACCTGGATGCGGCCGCTGTGGTCGCTGCCATCAAGGCGGGTAAGGGCAAAGCTGTGGTGACCACCGTGAATGGTGCGCAGCTCACCGCTACGCTGAAGGGTGATAAGGTGATCCTCACCGACAGCAAAGCCGGAACCGCCGTGGTGACCGCAACGGACCTGAAGGGTTCAAACGGCGTGGTGCACGTGATCGACACGGTGTTGATGCCCTGACCGCAAAAGGTCAAGGTATGAGAAGCCGTCTTGCGCAAGCGAGGCGGCTTGTTCATTCGTTGGAGCCCATGTCGAGGCCACCATCGAACCCGCGAGATCCTCGAGGGCGGGCACATGTGCAGGTGCACGGGGAGCGTTGGCAGTATCTTCATGTCAATAAATGCTGGACCTGCCTTTGTTGGCTGGTCATCACACCGATCTTGAACCATGAAACAGCTCCTTGTTCTTTCGTTCTTCCTGCCTGGCATCAATGCCTTCGCTCAGCTACCCAACGGAAGCACCGCGCCCGACTTCACCCTCACCGACTATTACGGCGGTACGCACAACCTCTACAGCTACCTCGATGCAGGCAAAACCGTGTTCGTGGAGATCTTCGCCGCCCACTGCCCCACCTGCTGGGCCTACCACCAGACGCACCGGCTGAAGAACATCTACGAACAGTACGGCCCGGATGGTAGCGATGAGGTGATGGTGCTGGCGCTGGAGTACGACCAGTACAACGACTCCAACGCATTCACCGGCAACCATGAACCTTGGGTGACGCAGGGCAACTGGCTGGAGGGAACGCCGTACCCCATCTTCAACGTGGAGTTCCCCGACCGCGGCGTATTCATCGACTACAACGTCACCTTCTATCCGATCATCTACAAGGTATGCCCGGACGGGATCCTGGAGCGGGTGCAGACCTCCTGGAACGAAGCACAGCTCTACCAGCTGGTGGAAGCCTGCCAGGCCGCACTATCCGTGAACGAGTTGGCGGACCTGGGCGACATTCGCTTCGACCCGTTGACACGCAGCCTCATCATCGACCAATACGCGCAGGTGCAGAGTCTCGATGTCTTCGACCTGCATGGGCGTGCCGTGCAGCGTATGGCTGCGCTCACCGGTTCCACCGTGCAGGTGGCCGAGCTGCCCACGGGGGTGTACCTGTTCCGCTTGCGAACGGAGAAAGGAGCGGTGGTAAAGCGCTTCTTCCTGGAACGGTAAGGCACTGTTCTCGCGTTCGCCAATTTCCACCTTGGCCAAGATCATCGGATCGGCAATATGCCTCCCGCCTCACCGCGGATGGAATGAGAGCTGCCGGGTCTCGCCCCCCAACGAAACAAAGGGCCCGAAGGCCCCTTGTCCTACAAGGCGATCGGTGCTTACTTCCGCATGTCCAGGAAGATCGCGTAGATCTCGTCCTTGTGGTAGGGGTCCTCGTAGCTGCGCCACTTCTTGAACCAGGCCTTGCGGGTCTTCTCATCCGGCCAGGCGGCTTCGGCAAGTGCGACACTCTCCTCCTTTGCGAAGGTCTCGATGTCGTTCCAGTTGGCGAACTACATGGTCTCCACCACCGTGGCGCCTTCGCTGCCCCAGGCATGGCGGTAGATGCTGTAGTGTAACACCAGCTTGCTCTTGCTGATGATCTTGTCGAAGAACACCTGTTGCATCTTCCAGTAGGCCTCCTCTTCCTCCCCGTCGGGGATCACCAACCGGCTGGTGGCCTGGGTGATGAAGTTGGTCTTTGGTCCGTCCTGGGCGGTGGCAGCCAGCAGGAAGAACGCCGCAAATGCGGTGATGATCGCACGTAGGTTCATGTTCGCTTGCTTTTGAAGTTCGTTGGGTGCCGATCGATCAAGGCTTGATGATCTGCTGGCGCATGAGCTTGTTGCCGACCATGGTGCGCATGCCGTGGTACGACTCCTGGACGGCATCCACGGCGGCCTTGCCGCCCTTAGCGTCACGTACACGGGCGCGCACGGCCTTCCACTTGGCTTCACGCTCGGGGTTCTCATCCATCGCGGCCATGTTCTCGAACTCGGTCAGCATCATCACATCGAAGTCCTGCTCGTTACCGAACGACCCGGTAAGGATCGTGTAGCTCTTGATCAGGCCTTCCTTCTTCGCGGCCTCCATCACGGGAACATAGATCTCGGCCAGTTGCTCCAGGTATTTCCGTTGTGAATTTGCCTCGGTGCGCACCATCGTCACGCGGTAAACGGAGCCGGCGGTGTAGGAGTCCGGTTCGTCCTGGGCGAATGACACGGTGGTGGATGCGACGAGTAGAGCAAGGGTGAGTGTGCGCAGAACGTGTTTCATGGTGCTGGGTTTTAGGCCAGCAAACCAACAGGCAAAAAGGCCTGTGGTCAATGGTTAGTATTACCACCTTTCGCGTGCAGCAAGGCTTTCAGGAGGTGTTGGGAGTTGCGGAACGGGCTCGATGGGCGGCGGTTGCCCGTGCGCTCGAAACGCTGGATGCGCAGATGATCAGTACATTGACCATGAAAGGCGGGACCTGCTCCATCGCCTTTGTGCCGCCATGCGTCATTCGCTCGCCACGCTCCTTCTCCTTGGTCTTTGTGCTTACGCCCTGGGACAGGCAGATGCGCAATTGAACTTCAGCGTTCGCCATTTCGGCGTGGAGGAGGGCCTGCTCCACCGCCGGGTGAACCATGTGGTGCAGGACCGGGATGGCTTCCTTTGGCTGGCCACCCCAGCGGGCGTGCAGCGCTTCGACGGGCATCGCTTCATTAACTGGACGACCGCCGAGGGCCTGAGCACCAACGCGGTCTCCACGATCTGGGCTGACGCCGACGGACTGCTCTGGCTGGTGTCCAAGAGCTTCTATTCGGAGGGTCATATCTCTTCGATCGACATCCTGGATCCGCGCACCGGCAAGGTCGCCTCCTTCGCGCAGCATTTCGGGGCGAAGGCACCATGTACCGTGGAGGAACTGGCGGATAAGGCGCTTTTGCTGCACGACGGCTCCCTGCTGCTCTCCGCCACGGGACGTTTGATCCGCTACCGATCCGCCGCAGCGGGCAGCGTCACCATCCCGGTGCGTACCGACGGTATCCTGCGCCCCGTTGCAATGGTTCGCGATGGCACGGTGTGGTGCGTCATGTTCCGACCGCGTGAGGAATTTCTGGACCTGGTGAAGGTGGATACCACCGGCACCGTGACACGGGTGGAGGAGGGACCCTTCAGCCTGGGCTCGGTGGGGCGCATGGAGCACGGCGACCTGAGCGCCGGCGCGCAGGGGCTCCATTTCATCGGCGGGCTGCGGAACGGTGGCCTGTATGAGTACCTGCTCTCGCCGGATGGGGCGCTGCACCGTTTACCGGGTGTACTCGATGCGGACGATATCTTCCACTGGAACGGATCGCTGTACTTGGATCTGGGAGAAGGGCTGTGGCTGGTGGATGCCACGGTGCGGCAGGTGCCTCCCGGTGCTGCTCCGCGCAGTGCACCCGTGCGTTCCGACATGCGGAAGGAGCACCCTGAGATCGGCGTGGGGCTGCACCATGCCATGCGCGACCGGCTGGGCCACATCTGGGTCGGCAGCGAGTTCGGCCTATGGCAGCTGTCCATGCGCCCCGACCATTTCACACGGTGGCTGCAACGTGCGGATACCCTCACCGGGCCGTTGCGCAGCTTCCGTGGCATGGTGCTGCTGGGCGATACGCTCTTCGCGGCCAGCGAGAATGACGGCTGGTATGCGGTGGACATCCACAGCGGTGCCCACCGGCGTTTGGACGATGGCAGCTGGCAACTGCGCTATGCGATGGAGCCGGACGGCCAGGGCGGCCTGTGGGTGGGCCGGTCAAAGGAGCTGCGGCACTGGCGCCATGGGCGCCTGGTCCGCAAGCCCTTGGAATTGGACCGCATGCCACTGTGCGTGCTTCCTTTTCCGGATGGCCGGCTGTTGCTCGGTACCCGGCTCGGACTGGCCTGGACCGATACGGCATTTTCGGGTTTTTCCGAATTCGATGCACAGCCCCAGGCGCCCATGGCGAGCGCCGTTGTGGCACAACTGTTCCGCGACCGCGAAGGCACCATCTGGGTATGCACCCACAGGGGCTTGGGCGAACTGGACGCGAACGGCGAGCTGCGCGCCATCTGGCGGCAGTCCGATAGCACGCATCATCTGCCAGCCGAGGACTTTTACAACATCCACGAGGACGATGACGGCATCTACTGGGTGAGCACGGCCACCAACGGACTGCTGCGCTGGGATCGGACCACCGGCGATATCCGCATGATCACCAAAGCCGACGGCCTGCCCAGCAATGGCATCTATGCCGTGTATCCCGATGCGCGCGGAATGCTCTGGATGCCCACGGACAATGGCATCGCGCGCTATGATCCGGCCACCAGGCAGATCCGTTCCTACACCACCGCCGACGGTATCGCGCACAACGAGTTCAACCGCTGGTCGCACACCCGGGGACCGGATGGCCGCCTGTACTTCGGTGGCCTGGACGGTATCACGGTGTTCCACCCGGACGACCTCGTCGACGTACCGGAACCCGAGCAGGCACCCCTGTTGATCACGGGCGTGCAGCAGTTCGATGGCCGCCTGGAACGCTTGGTGGACCGTACAGCAGCGGTCGTTCAGGAACGGTCCATCACCATGCGACCGCTGGACCGCTTCTTCACCCTGGGGGTGGCGCTGCTGAGCTACGAGAAGCCCGGCGCCGTGCTCTACGGGTGGCGCGTGGAGGGTGTTGACGTGGATTGGAACCACCAATACGAACCCACGCTGCGCTTTGCATCCCTGCCCTTCGGCACGCACGACCTCCGCATCCGCGCCAAAGGCGGCAGGGGCGAGTGGACACCGGAACTCACGCTCGCCATCCATGTGCTGCGCCCGTGGTACTGGCGTTGGTGGGCCATCGCGCTGTACGTGCTCGCCATCACCGCTGCCGTATACGCGCTCTTCCGCTACCGGCTTTCCCGCGTGCGGGCCATGGTGGCCATGCGCGACCGGATCGCCCTGGACCTGCACGACGAAGTGGGCAGCACCCTGAGCAGTGTGGCGCTCTTCAGCACCGTGATGGGCAACGACACACGCGAGCGACCGGCCCAGGAAAAGGCCATGCTCGAACGCATCGCACGCAACAGCGCCCAGGCCATGGAAGGCATGAACGACATCGTGTGGAGCGTGAACACGCGCTACGAAAAGCTCTCCGATGTGGAGGACCGCATGCTCGCCTACGCCGGTCCGATCGCCGAGGCAAAGGGCTGGGACCTGGAGATCGCGGTGGAGGAGGGGATGCGCGACATGCGTCTGAGCATGAACGAACGCAAGAACCTCTACCTCATCTTCAAGGAGGCGGTGAACAATGCGGCGAAGTATGCCCAATGCGATCGCGTCCGGGTACACCTGCGGCGCAGCCAGGGGCGCGTGGAATTGAGCGTGATGGACAACGGTGTGGGCATCGGACCGGCCGCTCTGGGCAACGGCACCCTGGGGGGCAATGGCCTGCGCGGCATGCAACAGCGGGCCACGGACATCAAGGGTGAATTCCACATCGGTGCCCTGCCCGAAGGGGGAACGGTCGTCACGCTCCGTTTCAAACCACATGCGGAGTAGTAGATCTACACATTGCGTTGCCGGGCAGCCCGTGTTTCCTTTGATGCGATGATCCGGGTGGCCCTCTTCGATGACAATGGCGAACAGCGCGACGCGCTCGAAGCACTTCTGGAACAAGTGGACCGCACCACCTGCGTCGGTGCCTTCCCCAGTGCGAACAAGGCCGAAGCCGAGGTGGAGGCCTGCACGCCCGATGTGGTGCTGATGGACATCGACATGCCTGGTACCGATGGCATCGAAGCCACCGCACGCTTGCGGCTGTGTTATCCGGCGCTCAGGATCATCATGCTCACCGTGGTGGAGGACGAGGACCGCATCTTCGCCGCCCTGCGTGCGGGGGCCGACGGTTACTTCCTGAAGCAGACGCCCCCCATGAACCTCATCGATGGCATCGTGGAGGTGATGGCCGGTGGCGCACCCATGAGCCCCAGCGTGGCACGCCAGGTGCTCGCCCTGGTCGGCGGCCGCAAACGCGACCAAGCGGCGGCCCAGTTCCACCTTTCGCCACGCGAGCACGAGATCCTCACCCTGCTGGTGAAAGGCTGGACCTACAAACGCATCGCCGCTGAACTCGACATCAGCTTCGGCACGGTGAACAAGCACGTGGGCCATGTGTACACCAAACTGCGCGTGGGCAGCGTAGGCGAGGCCGTGGCCCTGGCAGTGCGGAAGGGTTTGGTGTGAGGGGGAAGTATCCGCGCTGATCCAACTTCCGTAGCATCAATGATCGCATCACCGCCGATCGGGGATCGGAGCAGATGAAGAATGGTCTCCGACCGGAGACGCGGCATTGAACCGCCCAGCTTTCTATCTTTCGGCAACAAGCATACGGCAGTGTCCGTCACCAAGAAATACACGGTAGCCCTCACACTCGATCAGGTCGCCGAACTCCTGGAGCAGCTTACCGACAAGGACAAACTGAAGGTCGTCAAGCGGCTGCGGCAGAAGCCCCGTAGCGAAGCGGTGGACGATTTGATCGCGGTCTTGAGCAAGGTGAAGAAGTGACCGTAAAGCCCGAGTTGCGGGTGCGGGTGAGCGACAAGATCCAGGAGCAGTACTTCAACGGCAAGGCCTACTATAGTTTGCACGACAAGCAACTGGCCGTGATCCCCAAGCTGGACAGCCAGCGGCCCGACCCCGAGTTCCTGAGGTGGCACTTGAGGGAACGGTTTGCGGGGTGAACTATACACCCAGGGGCATCATAACATGCTGCGGTGGAAAAGTGGTGGGAATTCACACCACTTTATCAGAGTCGTGATTACATTTGCTCCGATCATGGCAGCGCATCACGAAGACTTCTCCAAGCGGGTACTGGACAAAGTACTCAGCGAAGCCTTCGGTTCAACCGACAAACCGACGTTGCGCCAGCTCTACGAACGCAAGCTCGAGGAACTGGGCATCTCGGACCGGATCGCGGCGCGTGAGGTCATGGGGATCGAGCACAAGGCATTGCATCAGATCCTCGATGGCACGGCCAAGTTCCCCGATGCGCTGAAGATGCTGAAGCTGGCCAGCTTCCTGGAGATCAATGCCGAAGAGGTAATGACCTTGTTCATCCAGAACGCTTCGCGTGAAGAGGTGGCCAAGCTGGATGATGTACGCAGAGCGACATACATCGTGAAGGAGTTCGATCTGGTCCAGCTCAAGAAGGAGAAGGTCATCAACAGCATCACCGACTTCGCTGCCATCGAACAGCGCCTCTGTACCTTCCTTGGACTGAAGAGCATCGAGGACTACACGCGGGAGCTGGCGTATGCCTTGTACAGCCGCACCAAGCGTGCCTCCAGCAACAAGATGCTCGATTTCTGGACCAAGTCGGCATACCAGTACTTCGTGGAGGTCGCCAACCCGAACGCGTACGACCGCGAGGCGTTGAAGGAACTGATCCCGAAGATCCGGCCCTACACCCGCGATGTGGAGAACGGGCTGCTCACGGTCGTGCGGGCATTGTACAGTGTGGGGGTCACGGTGATCTACCAGCCGTATCTGCCGAACACCCAAGTGCGTGGTGCGACCTTCCGGGTGAATGGCAAACCGTGCATCGCGCTCTCGGACTACCGGAAGTCCTACGCTACAATATGGTTCGCGCTTATGCACGAGCTGAACCACGTGCTCTTCGACCTGGACAACATCCAGACCTATCACATCACCGGGGAACCGGACTTGTTGCTCATGAACGAAGAACAGGCGAATGATTTCGCCCGTGACTATCTGTTCTCCAATGAACGCATGGACTTTGTGAAGCCCTTCATCCTGGAACATGCGATCGTCTCGCGTTGCGCGGAAGAGGCCCAAGTACACCCTGCCATCATCTACGGCTTCTACGAGTACCAGACCAACAACTACCAGACGCCCTTCAAGCGCTACGAGCCGAACGTACAGGCGATGCTCGCAAAACTGAACGCCTGCAACTGGGATGCGGAAAGCATCAAGAAGAACGCGCTGAAGATCAGGAAGGCACTGGATGTAACACTACGCTGATGAGCAAGAAGAAGGACGACAAGGAGACCAGGAAGGCCACCAAGACCGGTAAGCTCAGCGAGAAGGAACGCGAGCGCTTGGAGCTGTTGCAGAAGGCCGACGAAGTGCGCGGCCGGCAGCTAACGGTGGATGCGGACGGCCAATTGGCCTCCAAGAACGAGCTGAAGCAGTTCGCGCTGGGCACCGTGGAGAACCCAGGCAAGAACCATGAGGTGTACTACGCCGGCATCCAGCGGCTGCTCCTGAAGTTCCTGCCGAAAGGCAAACAGAACGAACGCCTGCGCCGCATCATCTACGACGAGAAGAACGTGTTCCTGAACCGCGGAAAAAAGAAGGACGAGCGCGGCATCCGTGGTGCCGATGGCCGCATGAGCTACCTCGCCGACAAGGACGAAGCGCTGACCCAAGTGATCGAATGGGCGCGTACCAAGCAGTCCATGGGCGACCTCTACATGGTGTTCTGGCGGCTGAACGAGAAGTACGGCTACGGCCACCAGGAGAGCGAGGCTACTTCGAAGGCCTTCGCGGAGGCGGAGAAGCAGAGCCGCAAGGCATAGGGTGCCCCATTCCTGCCTTTCTTTGAAGACGCATGAAGTTCTGGGCTCACCTCCGCAAGGCTACGGTGAGTAAGACCGGCGTCACCGACAACAACTGGTACACCTTCCTCGCTGAAAGGGTCGGCAATAGATGATCCATAACTTTGGACATCAACCAAGCACCATGAGCCGAGTCGAGATCAAACAAGCCATGATCGCCAAGGAGGTACTCAACACCACCGATGAGGACCTTTTGGATCAATTGCAATTGGTGCTGGCCAGGCCCCGCGGTGACTGGTGGGCCAACCTTCCCACCAAGGTGCGGCGCGATGTAGAGGAGAGCCTGGCACAAGCCGATCGCGGTGAGACCGTGAGCCATGCGGAAGCTATGAAGCAGGTGCAGGTATGGCGAAAGCGGTAGGCGGCAAGCCCAAAGCCGTTCGGTGGACACCCAAAGCCATTGCCACCTACATCGATGTGCTGAAGTACCTGCGGAAGGAGTGGACCGCCCGCGAAGAACAGCGTTTCGTGGATGAGGTCGCGGACACCATCCGATATGTTGTCCTCTACCCACAGGCCTTCCGCAGTGCCGGACATGCTCGCCTGCGGGAAGCCCCCATCAAGCCCTACAACATCCTGCTCTACCGCATCGACCGGAACGCGATCGTCATTATTGGTCTCTTCGATATGCGCCGGCATCCCAAGTACCTGCGTGCCATGAAGCGCGGGTGGAATAAAGCATGAAGGATCCCTTTCTTTGAAGGAGCATGCAACAACGCTTGCAGGACAAGGCCATCCAGGACCTCGTGACCGAACCAGCGGCGGAGTACGGCGGACCACGCTACGGCGAGTTATTCCTGACCCGAGCACGCTTGGGTCAAGGGGCATTCCAGGTACTGGTCGGTGAAGCGTACCAACGGCGCTGCGCCATCACGGGTGAATCCACGCTACC
>JBGTIB010000111.1:0-7432 GCA_041745875.1 Flavobacteriales bacterium
GGTCGGCTTGTATGCCTTGCTGCTCTGCGGTTCGCTCGCCGTGGCCACAACCATCCATATGATGTCCATCGACCCTGTTGAACAAGGCAAGGGTATGGCCGAGGTACAAGGACACCAGGAGGATACCACGGCAGCGACGACCCTGCCACTTCCAGTAGGAACGACCGGAAGTCACGAGACCCGGGCGACGGAGCTCATCGAAAAAGATCCGATCGAGAGTCCCGCGGATCACGTTGAGACAGCACTCATGCCAACGCGCGATGCGATCAAACCCAGCGTCATTTCAGAACCTGCGCGTTCCACCAGTGAGCCGACCCAAAGGGGAGGCATCAACAGTTCGGAACTCACGATCCGTCCCAGTATCACGGAAGGTTGCCCAGGTACCGTGGTGGAGTTCTCCGTGAACAATCTTCCGGAGGGAGGTATCCACCTGTGGAACTTCGGAGATGGCAGTTTCTCCAATCAACCCAATCCAAAGCACGTCTTTTCGAAGGCCGGTACCTATGAGGTGATGCTCTCGCATTCGTCATTGGGTGGTGGTAGCATCCACAACAAGCCCGTTTCCGACCGCATCATCATCCATGATTCACCCGGTGCTTCCTTCAACTTCCTGAAGCGCGAGTATGACAATACCATCCCCTCGGTCCATTTCGAGAATCGTAGCGTGGGCGGTGTCAATTACCATTGGGACTTCGGTGACGGAGCCACCTCCACCGTGGCCCATCCCGACCATGTTTACAAGAAGAAAGGTCTCTATACGGTGACCCTGACGGCCTCCAACGCCATGGGGTGCACCGATCGTACCGATCGAACGATCCGCATCGATTCGGACTATGACCTTTTCGCACCCAAGACCTTTTCCCCGAACGGCGATGGCGTGGAGGATACGTTCATTCCCGAAGCCCTGCGCGAACTAGGTGTTCGTTTTCAGATGTCCATCTTCGACCGGGATAGTGGCCAATTGCTTTTTGAGACCAAGGATCCCACCCGACCCTGGAACGGGCGGATCGGCAATAAAGGCGAGATCTGTGCGCCTGGCGATTACGTCTGGATGGTGGAAATGAAGGATGGCGACAAATTGGGCGGAACCTATAACGGTACGGTAGGTCTCCTTCGTTGACCAGGATCATGTGTATTTCCAAAGAGCCCGGCTGGTCCGGGCTCTTTACTTTTGCTCCAGGCAACTTCGACCCTGTAGTTCGCATCATTACTATCGCCGGGCCATCCCCAACGCCGAGGGGATAAGAACGGTGGATGAAGTATCGAAACTCCTGAATGACCACATCGATCGCACCAGGATCAAGCATGGTTCCAACATTCCATCCCGCCAGGAAATTCCTTGCCACACTGCTGCTGTCAACGATCTGTGTGACCGTTGCAGCTCAACAGTACAACATAGCAACGACACCGGTCATCGATGCTTGCGCCGGTGTGTTGGAGGACTCCGGCGGTCCAATGGGGGACTACGGGAACAATGAGAATTTCACAACGGTGATCTGTCCCGATGTGCCGGGGGACGTGATCTCCTTGCAATGGGTGGTCTTCAACCTTAGCCTTACCGGACCCAATCCTCCGGATCGCATCAGATTGTGGGATGGACCCAATACCGCTGCCACGTTCGTGGGGGAGTACACCGGGGCGGATCTTCAAGGGCTTGTTACGCAAGCCTCACCACTGAACCCGTCCGGGTGTATGACGGTCCAATTCATTTCCAATGGCGCGGGCACGGGCAATTTCGCGGCAGCCTTGAGCTGCGAAACACCCTGTGATCGACCCACGGCCGTTGGCACCATGTCCCAAGCGGCGCCTGCCTTGATCTGTGTAGGGGAAATTGTGAACTTCGATGGTAACAACTCCTTCCCTGCTGCCGGGTTCACGATCGCGTCCTACACCTGGGACTTTGATGATGGGAACACCTCCAACCTCCCGGCGGTCTCGCATAGCTGGGATGAACCGGGAGAATACATTGTGCAACTCTATGTGGTGGATAACAATGGTTGTGGCAATTCGAATCTATTGGATCTCCAGGTCCTAGTCTCCACAGTTCCCTCATTCCAAGGCACCGTGCAGAGCTACGAAACCTGCCTGGGTGCAAGTATCGATCTGAGCGCTACGGTGCAGGCCACCACATGGACCGGTGTTCCCGACAACACATTCGGTCCACCGCTTTTGCTGCCTGACAATTTGGGGATCCCCTTCACCACCGATATCATCTTCACACAATTCGATCCTGGTCAAACACTGACCACCATCACTGATCTCCCGTCGGTCTGTATCGACATGGAGCATTCGTTCATGGGCGATTTCGTACTCTCTCTAACCTGCCCCAGTGGCCAAAGCGTGACCTTTCACCAGCAAGGTGGAGGAGGCACCAATCTGGGCGAACCAGGTTTTGGTGCCGCTCAAGGTGTGTGCTATACGTACTGTTTCAGCCCCACAGCGACCAATGGTACCTGGGTGGCGAACACTCCTGTGCCCACCCTGCCTGCCGGCACCTATGAAAGCCTGCAGCCCATGTCCCAGTTGGAGGGATGCACAATGAACGGTACCTGGACCCTCACGTTCATCGATCTGTGGGCGGCCGATGACGGATGGATATGCAGCTGGGAGATCAATGTGAACCCGGCGATAATACCCGATATCACTCAATTCACACCGGTGCTTGGAACCTCTTCGGACTCCGCATTCTGGAGCGGTCCGAACTTGGTGGTGGATCCAACGGACCCTTTGCTCGGCAGTGCCACCGTCACCAACCCCGGATCGTATGATTATACATTCTCGGTCATCGATAACTTCGGTTGCACCTACGATACGACCGTGACGATCACTGTGCTACCTGCCATCGAGATCGATGCCGGTCCGGACATCGTGTTGTGTACCGACCCCGTCCCCATGGCGGGGGTCATCACAGCCAACGGGCCACCGTCCGACTGTGCATGGACCTTGATCTTGTATGAATCCTTCGGGGATTCCTGGAACGGGGGTGCGAACCTCGACGTGATCATTGATGGCGCAACGAGCAATTATGCGATCACGGCCTTCAATGTCACGACACAATCCCATACACTTCAGGTCACCGGGGGGCAGAGTATCGTTCTGGATTACACCGCGGGCACCATCTGGAACGGCGAGAATTCATTCTCCTTGTTCGATGATCAAGGAAACCTTGTCTATGCCTCCCAAAATGGTCCACCTACGGGTATTGCATGGAGCGGCACAGCCACCTGCGATGGAGGTGCATCCACCGCCGTCTATGAATGGTCACCCATCACCGGCCTGGATGATGCTTCCGATCCGCTCACCAACGTGTATGTCACACAACCCACGTGGTTCTACCTCACCGTATATCCCGATGGCTCTCCGGACTGTGCCGTCATCGATAGTGTACTGGTCAGCCCTGACCCCTCCATCGATGCCGGAGAGAACAACGACATCATCATCTGTGCCAGTGACCCGATTATCCTCATGACCGACTCGCTCGACGGCACTCCGGACCCGGGAGGTGTGTGGACCTCCACCACCGGCGTCGTCGTACCCAACGCCTTCGACCCTTCGACGGGTGCTGCGGATGCCTACACGTATACCGTTACCAGTGCTGCGAACTGTATTGCGACTGCAGTGTTGGGCATCACGGTCCTTCCTGCGGATGACCCTTCCTGTTGCGGGGTTCCGGATGCGGGCGACCCCGACTTCAGTTGTGACCTTTCGATCGCTCTGAACGCGACACCGGGCAATACCGGTGTCGGTATTTGGACCGGTCCACCCGGTGCCATGTTCGCCGATGCAAGTTCTCCTGCGACGGTAGTGACCATGCCAGCCGGGCAGGGTGGCGCACATTGGTTCTACTGGATCGAGAACGACGGGGCTTTCTGCAACACCATCGACAGCGTGCAAATGGTGTTGACCGACGCCATCGTGATCGACTTCACCACCACCGATGCCATCTGTTACACGTACTGCGACGGCACTGCCGAAGCGGCAATAACAGGAGGTAATGCCGTTGCCGGTTTCACGTACACGTGGTCAACAGGTGCTTCAGGGGTCGATGAATTCTCCGTGGATGGCCTCTGCGCAGGGATCTACTCGTTGCTCGTTACCGATGACAATGGTTGCGATGCCAGCGCCGATCTGACCATTTCGGAACCGGTCCTGTTGGAGATCGACACGATCACGTTCGCGCCGGTGACCTGCTCCGGCGACTGTGACGGTAGCATCGATGTATACGATGGACAGGCGGTCGAATACAGTTACGATGATGGAGCAAGTTGGGTGGCTTCCCCCACGTTAATGGATGCATGCGAAGGGTTCTACGCGATCCGGATCCGCGATGCTGCCGGCTGCATCGGTACAGGTTCCACCGTTGTGGTTGGCCCCCCGCCCGTGGTTGCCGACTTCACTTGGGGTCCCATTCCAGCCAATGTGAACAACCCGATCATTTATTTCTACAATGGCTCGGCTGATGCGGAACGCTACGTGTGGGATATTGCCGGGTTGATGACCACGGAAGAGGAACACCCCATCTTCGAGTTCACGAACACAGAACCGGGCAATTACAACGTATGCCTGACCGCGTACAACTTCAATGATTGCGTGGATTCTATCTGCTATACTGTGATCATTGACGATGTGTTGTTCACCTATGTGCCCAACGCATTCACACCCAATGCCGATGGTGTGAACGACGGGTTCCTGATGAGCACCAATATTCCGGTCATCACGGACTTCAGCATGTTGGTGTTCGACCGTTGGGGGCAAGTGGTGTTCGAGACCAACGACCCTTACATGCCATGGAGCGGCGGCTATCGGAATTCCGGTGATGTACTGGCCCAGGGGGTCTATGCATATCGGATCCAATTCGAGATCGCTGGTACCCAGGCACGTCGGGAAATGGTGGGACATGTGACCCTCCTCCAGTAGTTCAGCATATTCCAGAAGAAGCGAAACTCCTGCCCTGCTCGTCGCATGGTGGTGGTGAACTGAACGTGCGATCGCGTTGTTCGTCGAATTCAGTTGGATGCGTCATTCCTGCGTCCGACGAGCGGTTATCTTCAACGATCAAAGGAGTTCGTTGCGGAATATCGTCTGGATCCCGATGTATCGATCTCGCATCATTTCAAGTGACATGGTCGGCATCGGGCTGTTGCCTGCCCGGGATGCCCATCCTATGAGCACGATGCTTCCAAAAACAGGTCGGGAACTCCGCCATGTTCTGCTTGTTGCTGCTGTTGTGTCATTGTTCGCAGCGGGTGGAAGGTTGCAGGCACAATTGCAGGTCAGCACCGCACTGACCCCACAGCAACTGGTGGAACAGGTGTTGGTGGGCTCCTGTGTTTCGGTGAGCAATGTGACCTACAACGGTCAAGCGACCGGGGGACCAGGCATCGGCTCCTTCACCACTGTGGCCAGCAACCTTGGCTTGGGCGCTGGTGTGATCCTCTCCACGGGCAATGCCACGGATGCTGCCAACCCGGCCAATGTATTCGCAAGCACACAGTTGAACACCGGTGGCGATGCCGACCTGCAGCTTCTCAGCGGCCAGACGGTAATGGACCGTTCCGTTCTGGAGTTCGACTTCATTCCCAACGGTGACGAGATCAGCTTTCGCTTTGTTTTCGCATCAGAAGAATACCCTGAATTCGTGTGCAGCCAATACAACGACGCCTTCGGCTTCTTCTTGAGCGGTCCTGGCATAGCCGGTCCATTCACCAACGCTGCGATCAACCTGGCACTGATCCCAGGGACCCCAACCCCCATCACGATCAATGCGGTCAACTCGGGAGTTCCGGGCTTTCTGAACCCGGTGGCCAATTGTGTGGCTGCCGGCGGCCCTGCCTGGCAGGCCAACAATGTGTACTATGTGAACAATGCTGTGGGTGCCACGGTGGTATATGATGGTTTCACCACGGTGCTCACCGCCACAGCGCAGGTTGTTTGCAACCAGGTTTACCACATCAAACTGGCCATCGGTGATGCCTTCGATGCATTCTATGATTCGGCGGTCTTCCTTGAAGCAGGCAGCTTCGAGAGCGAACCACTTGCCGCAGAGATCGGGACCGGGCCTACGATCATTGATAATATCATTCTCGAAAGCTGCTTCGAGGTGACACTTGATCTTATCCGCGAGAACTGCGATCTCTCCGTTCAAAGCGAAGTCTTCCTTTCCTTTGGTGGAAGCGCGACGATGGGCGTGGACATCACACCGCCCTTTCCCAATAGTGTGGTGTTCCTGCCAGGGCAATCCACCTTTCCCATCACCTTCACTGCTCCGGTGGACCCGGACGGACCTGAGGACTTCATCCTGACCTTGTCCATGGTGGACTGTGCTGGTGCGACCACCACTTCGGAGTTCACTTTTCTGATCGATGAGTTCCCGCCTCTGGAACTCTCCGTGGATGCTGTCGCTGACTGCGATGGAACATACACCTTGACGGCCAACGCTTCAGGCGGGATACCGGGACTCACACTGGATTGGAGCACGGGATCGACCGCGAACCCGATCACGGTGACACCTGTCGGCACGACCGTGATCGGTGTGACAGCGACGGATGCCTGCGGGGAGAGTATTTCCGTGGACATACAACTGGAGCCTGCCCCTGGAGCGATGGTGGATGGCGATCTATCCGTGTGTTCCACCGATGCGGTGGTCCAGCTTTTCTCGCTGATCGGTGGAGGTCCTGTAGCGGGTGGCACTTGGACCGGCCCGGGAGGAATTCCGTCCGATGGCACATTCAACCCAGGATCCGGATCTCCTGGCACCTACACCTATACCGTCGACGGAGCGCCCGGATGTCCTCCGCAAAGTGCCAGCGTGCTTGTCACGGTGAACCCACTACCCGATGCCGGCACCGATGGAACGATCACGCTCTGTAGTACCGACGAGCCGGTGGACCTGATCACGCAACTGGGCGGCAGCCCGGCCGTGGGCGGCACATGGACCGATCCCGGAGGGATAGCTTTCAGTGGAATACTCGACCCTACGATCGCAGTTGGGGGAGCATACACCTATACCGTCGCCGGTGTTGCACCCTGTCCGAATGCCAGTGCAGCGCTTACGGTCGTGATCGAGACCCCTCCCCTGGCAGGGACCAACGGCGGGACCACCCTCTGTTCCAGCGATGGAACGGTGGATCTCTTCACCTTGCTCGGTGGTGCACCACAAGCCGGCGGTACCTGGACAGACCCCGGTGGTGCTGCATTCGGCGGGACCTTCGATCCGGCAAGTGATACACCAGGTGATCACAGCTATACCGTGGTGGGCATGGCACCGTGCCCCAGCGAGAGCGCAGTGGTAAGCATCGCTGTGAACCAGCCACCGATCGCGGGCACCGATGGCAGCATCGATCTCTGTAGTAGCGATGCGCCGGTGGATCTTTTCACACAACTGGGAGGCGCTCCCGATGCGGGCGGCAACTGGACCGCACCAGGTGGCGCA
>JBGTIB010000112.1:0-8293 GCA_041745875.1 Flavobacteriales bacterium
GCCCGAAATAATGGACCCACCTTCGCTGGTAGGTGTAATGGATCGGCCCATGTCCGTTCCACTACCCCCATAGTTGTATTGCCATTGGATGGCGGGGGGCGTTTGGGCATGCACCATGATCGGTGTGACCACGAACAGGTATAATAGGATGGTCGCATTTCTCATGGCAGGTCACAGTTTGATGAAGCGGCGCACATGGGAACGGTCGGGCCTGCTGAGGCGTGTGCAGTATGTACCCCGTGCAAGGTGGCCCGTATCGATGACCACATCCCGGGGGCCAGCGCCAAGTTCCGTACGTGTAATAAGCACACGCCCAGTGAGGTCAATGATGTCCAATTGCCAATCCTTATCGATCAAATCCCCGAGTCCGATATACAATGTGTTCAGAGTAGGATTGGGGTGGACCGTAAAGCCGGGTTCCATGTCCGCTTCTTCAACCGATACGGTGCTGGGTCCCCAGCAATTCCCATCCAGGACGTGCAGGGAATAGGCTGTTCGTAAGCTATTCGGTGGAGCCGGAAAGAATTCGCTACTAAGTACCCCGTCGATGTCCACATTTTCAATAAACCAGCAATTGGTTACAGCAGTCACCTCCACGATGTTACCGGTTACGTTGAAGGTATAAGAGGCCCAGCTGCTTCCGTTAAGTGATGTAGAGTGAGTGCCTATGGTACTGCTTGCACGGCCCCAATGTCCGACGACTTGTGCCGCTGGCTCTAGTTCATGGTAGTAGGTATGTGTTACTTCCACACGGTACGCATTGTACGAGCCCGGGATCAAGCCCCATGCGTTCATATACGGAACGACTATGGTTTGTGGTGCAAACTGCTGAGTGCCGATTGGTGTCTCGTGCATACCGGAATGCAACACACAATAGGGGGCGCTTACACTTTGCACGGAGGCACCGGCATTCAGCCGTCCTTTACCGGTGTACAGTTCCCCTGGGTCCCAAGGGTTAGTGGGGTGTTGCAGATATGTTGCCTGCTCTTCTAGAATTTGTTCCACATCTTCTGGGGCCAGATTGTTCGGTGCTCCGTTAACTACGCTGTGCTCCGAAACCATCAACGCGGCTACTCCTGCAACATGGGGTGCGGCAGAGGAAGTACCTTGGAAACAGTGGTACCCATTTCCGGGCTCACAACCATTGCAAGGAATTACTCCAGTACCTCCCAAAGCGACCGCTATATTGCACTTGGCTCCGGGGGCCACAAGGTCGATCTGCGGGCCATAGTTAGCATACATGTCGCCGTTGATAGGCGTGAGATAGGTGCCATCGTATCCGGTTGCGCCTACGCTAATGATCGCGTGATCACTAACCAACGAAAATTCATCTGCATCTGAATGTGCTGTTGGCCAGGACGCAAAATTTTCGCCTGGCGCGGCATGGTTGCCCACGGCACCCACCAATACACAACCATTCGCATGGCATGTGCGCAGCATCTGAATACTTGTCTCGTTGGGCATATTTTGATTATTATACTGATAGCCCATACTGATATTGAGTACATGGCAGCCAAACCCAACAGTGGCCCCGGACATTTCGCTCGATCCGAACAGGATTGCATTTGCAACAATTTCCATCGTGGTGTAGGCCAGATTATGGCCGACCATCAATGAATACAGCGAGCAGCCAGAATTATCATCATCATCAGCGTCCCCGCCCGCGATCCCAGCTACGCCTATGCCATTGTTACGAACTGCTCCAATGATACTCGCACAACTGGTGCCGTGGTAGTCACCTGTACCATAGGGATTGTCTTCCTGTGTGTTTAGGAAATATGGTGATCCATCAATGAGGTTATAAACGCCAATTACTTTAGTAGTCCCGTTTAGATTGAAATCTTCATGGTCCCAGTTTATTACGCCATCAATGATTCCCACTTTTATGTCGGGCCTTCCCGTTTGAATGGCCCACGCAGGTTCGATGTTGATGTGAGCGTTGGGGTACGTAGTAGTAGGTGCCAGACTGCTTTGATTTCCGGCAACATATATCGGGTCATTCGAGTATTTCTCGAATATACTGTTCACATGTGCATATTCCACCACCTCGGTTAATGTGGCGAGTGAATCCACTATGGCCTCAAATTGCTCGGAATCTGGTTCGATCACGAACGTGCTCCAGTATCTGGGGATGCGCACTGGTTGGCCCAAGCGAGAGATTGAGATGCTATCCGCTCTGCTCAGCCATCGGAATACCTTGTAAGCTTTGATCCGGCTCGCCTTGCCCTGTTGTAAGCCCAATGCGACCTCTATGGATGCAATAAGACTATCAGGTAACAATTGATCCAACGTGCCGTGTTGCCATCCGGCGTCATCTATGATCGTCGTATCCACAAAGTGTGGTCTAAATTTCACAATGATCTCGTTCTCTACATACACGGGATTTCCAAGACTGTCCAGAACGGCATCGTTGCGGCGGGTATGCACATCATATTTTACTGTGGTATACCCATTTCCTGTGGCACTTTCCGAGATGCCGGTCACGTAAATGATACCATTGGCACCCAGGGCCAAGGCCATGGCCTTGTCGTCGTCTTGGGCCGACTTGTAGTTCTGTGACCAAACGAGCTTGCCATCACCATCATATTTCACCGTGGCGAAAGTCATGCCCGCTGTTGTGTATACCGTTCCGGTAACGACAACCCCAGAATCGCTGATGGCAAGTTTGGTGGCACTCGCCCGCCAACTTCCATCTCTAGGTTGATACGAATTTCTCCATAGCAATTCCCCCGTTGGGTCGTATTTCAGGGTTATGAACTCGGTTCCCCCGCTACCGTTTCCTATGTATCCGCCCACATACACATTTCCTTGGTCATCTGCTGCAACGGTGGTCCCTTCGTCATTGTAGCCATTCCCATTTCCATCGAAGTTCTCCAACCAAACCATTTCGAAGTTCGTTCCGATCTTCAGCGTTTGGATGTCCATGTCCACACCATTGTGGAATGAACCGGTCACATAGATATTTCCGGCCTGGTCCATGGCCATGGCCGTGGCGTTCTGAAGGCCAAGATCGGGTTGTGCCACGCGTATGGTGTCCAAACCCGCACCTGTAACACCATGGTAGTGCAAGGCGATCACATCCCATGCAAGTGCACTGGAGGCTGAGATGCCCATAACGATCGGATGGCCATATTGGTCAAGTTCCAACGCCACAGCAGCATCGATGAGACCGGCATGGTCGTATGTTGTGTACCATTCAATATCGCCGTTCGGGTCGAACTTCACCAAGGCGAGATCCGTGAACAGCGGGTTGGTCCAAGTGGCACCACAGAGGTATACGTTGCCGAGACTGTCCAGTGTGATCGCCATTGGCACATCGGCCAAGCCTGTGGGTCCGTCCCACGATGTGTCCCACTGGAGATCGCCCATCACGTCATACTTTAGCAGGGCGAAATCCAGGTCATTGCCTGTGTTGCTTACCGTGGCCGCCACGAAAACGTCACCGGTAGCGTTCGTGGTGACCGCCACCCCGTAGTCATTCGCCGCTTGTGTACCCGCGTAACTCTCCTGCCAGATCAGATCACCACGGCTATCATACTTGGTGATCAACACCTGGGTCACGCCTGGAGCCACTTGGGTATTTCCGACCACCAATAGATCGCCGAACGGGTCGAGGGTGCTTACGGTCCAATGGATATTGTCGGGCTGCCCGGTGCTTTGCACCCATTCGGTATTGATGTAGGTCTGCGCTGAAAGCAACTGTACCAAGATCACCAGAAAACCAGCCATGGCATTACGTCCCCAACCTGTGATAGCTGCTGCGATATTGTTATGCTTGATGTCGTGCTGTGGCATGTTGCAAGGGGGTTTGGGAAAATGAATGTAGTCTTTGTCAGCGAGGAAATCCAAATCCAACTACCACATTCATATACAGCTCCAATTCGTGATCAGCGTTCTGGTGTTCGCGTGATCTTGTGATCGCCGCAACGCCGCCACCCCTTATCCTTGCACCATGGAGCTCTCCATCGTGATCCCGTTGCTGAACGAGCACGAGTCGTTGCCGCACCTGGTGGGGCAGCTGCGCACCGTGCTCGGTGGCATGGGCAGGACCTACGAGATCATTCTGGTGGACGACGGCAGCAACGATGGATCCTGGGATGTGGTGCGTGAGCTGAGCGCTGCCGACGCACGGGTGAAGGGCATCCGTTTCGGGCGCAACTACGGTAAGAGCCCCGCGCTGAACGAGGGTTTCCGGGCGGCACAGGGCGCGGTGGTGATCACCATGGATGCCGACCTGCAGGACGATCCCGGCGAGATCCCGGAGCTGTACCGCATGATCGCAGAGGATGGCTTCGACCTGGTGAGCGGCTGGAAGAAGAAGCGCTACGACCCGATCACCAAGACCATCCCCACCAAGCTCTTCAACTGGACCACGCGCCGGGTGAGCGGTGTGAAGTTGCACGATTTCAACTGCGGACTGAAGGCATACCGGCGCGATGTGGTCAAGGGCATCGAGGTGTTCGGCGAGATGCACCGCTACATCCCCTTCATCGCCAAGAAGGAAGGTTTTCACCGCATCGGCGAGAAGGTGGTGCAGCACCATCCGCGCAAGTACGGCACCACCAAGTTCGGTTTCGACCGCTTCATCAACGGTTTCCTGGACCTGCTGACCATCACCTACATCTTCCGCTTCGGGAAGAAGCCGATGCACTTCTTCGGTGGGCTGGGCACCTTGATGTTCGTGTTCGGCTTGGGTGCAACGGCGTGGATCGTGGGCAGCAAAGTGTGGTACCTGTATGTGCTGCAGAGCCCGGCTCCGTTGGTGGCCAACCAGGCCTTGTTCTACGGTGCGCTCGCTGCCATGATCATCGGGGTGCAACTCTTCACCGTGGGCTTCGTGGCCGAACTGGTGAGCCGCAACAGCAACGACCGCAACAGCTACCGGGTGCAGGAACGCATTGGCCTGTAGTTGCCCTCCACGCCATGCTTCCTACTTTGACGCGCCATGCCAGCGCGCTCCATCGAACGCCTGATCCTGTTCGTGCTCCTGCTGCTGCTTGCCCGGCATGTGTGGGTGGTGGCCTACATACATCCCTACCTGGACGACTTCGCCTATGCCGGGGCGGGTCGGATCTCCGGGCTGTTGGAGCGCTGGCTGCACGAGTATCAGCACTGGAATGGCCGCTGGGCATCGAACATACTTGTACTGCGCGGGCCACTGGTGCAAGGGCTCGAACACGGCCTGCTCCTCTATCGCATGGTGCCGGTCCTGCTTTTGTTGCTGACCATGATGTGTGCCTGGATGTTGGTGCGCGGTCTCCTCGGGCAATGGCTGGGAACGTGGCGGACGTGGATCGCTGCAGCAGTTTTCCTTGCGCTCTATCTGCACCTCATGCCGCATGCAGGGGAGGGCTTCTATTGGTACACCGGGGCGATCAGCTATCAACTGCCCAGTGCGCTGCTGCTCTTCCACCTCTACGGCCTGGTCCAGCTTTGGCGCAACGGTCCGAACGCGGTGACCATCGCCCTGTTGGTGCTGCTGATGGCCTGGGTGGCTGGAAGCACGGAGGTGCATATGGTGCTGTTGATCATCGTTCAGGCCCTGGCGCTGTTCTTTCGCTGGCGCACCCAGGGTCGGGTGGGCAGCGTGTGGTGGGCACTCCTCGCATGGGCGCTGATCCTGGGCCTGGTGATGCTGCTTGCACCGGGCAATGCGGTACGTGGTGCCTTGTTCCCAGCTCGGCACGACATCGTTCAAACATCGATCTACTCCCTTTTGCAAACGGGGCGCTTCACGCTCTCGTGGCTGCTGTCACCAGCACTCTTGCTGCTATCCTGGCTGTTCCTGGGATATTGGTCGGGTCGGCGGAAGGTCGCACCTGTAGCTTCCGATCTCGGTCTGTCGCCCCTGCAGGCCTTGGTGCTTCCCTTCCTGCTGGTGTTCATCACCATGGTGCCACCTTACTGGTCCAGCGGCATGTTGGGCCAGCATCGCACGGTGAACGTGGCGCTCTTCGTGTTCCTACCATCGTGGTTCCTGGCATTGGCGGTTTGGCAGGAACAGGTCTTGGCACTGCGGGGATGGGCCGTCGCATCATGGCTTGGGCGCGGAAAGCCCTGGGTTTGGTCGGCGCTGCTCCTTTGCCTCTTGCTTCTGCGCCAGGATGGGAAGGTGACGCGCGAATTGTTGGATGGCACATTGCGCCGCTACGATGCACAGATCATGACACGCTATGATCTGATACGTGATGCGGTTGCTGAAGGCGCCGTGGAACTGGAAGTGCCTGCCGTGGTGGATCCTCCGGCAAGCCTGGGTATCCTGGAACCGGGCGCCGATCCCGACAGGCACTGGAACCGCTCGATGGCGGGCTATTTCGGCAGGGATGATCTGCGCCTGATGGTGGTGCCCGCCGAGCGCGCAGACACTACAGAGGCAACTGTTCCGGAATGAACAGTTCCTGCTTGAGCCGCTCGTCGTGCCCGTACACGTCCTCCCGGAAATTCAGGCGGTCCTCGCCATCCACCCAGGCGGTGAAGTAGGTGATCACCACGGGCCGCTTCTCCTTCAGGCGCACGAAAGTTTCGCGGCCACCGAACATGGCCTTACCGATGCGCTCCGGCGTCCATTCCGGATCATTGCGCAAGAGATATTCGGACAGCTCGCGGGGCTGGCTCACGCGGATGCAACCATTGCTGAAGGCACGCAGTTCCTTTTTGAAGGAGCTCTTGGACGGCGTGTCATGGAAGTAGATGCTGTAGCTGTTGGGGAAGAGGAATTTCACCCGGCCCATGGCATTGTTGGGCCCGGGCAGTTGCCGCACAAGGGGGTTGGCGGCCGTGCCACCGATGATCTCCATGTTGTTCTTCCGCAGATAGTCCGGGTCCCTGCGCATGGCGGGCTTCACGTCGCGCTGCATGATGCCTGGCGGGATCGTCCATGTGGGGCTAAGGACGATGGTGGCGATGCTGTCATTGAAGATCACGGTGCGCGTAGCCGCCTTGCCCACCACCACGTCCATTTCCAATCCCACTTGTCCTTCGTCGAACACGCGCAGTTTGAACTCCGGGATGTTCACCAGCACCAGGTCCGGTGATTGTCGCTCGGGTACCCAGCGCAGGCGTTCCATGTTCAGCAGCATGGTCAGCAAGCGCTGGTCCATGGGCACATTGATGTTGCGCAGAAAGCCCTGACCGATGACGGCGTCGGGGTGCAGGCCATGGCGCTCCTGGAAGCGCTTTACGGCGATCACCAGCGTGCTATCATAGCGTTCACCACCGCTGTCCGCATCCAAGTCTCCGATCAAGGTCAGGCGATGGCGGATCGAGGCGATCACATCCGCACTATCGCCGGGTTCCAATTTGCGTACGCCTTCGGGCAGTGTGAGGGACGGCCATGGCTCGGTGGCCAGTTCGTGGTAACGTTGGAGGCGTTCCTTCAGCAGGGGATACTGCGGGTGTATGGGCTCGTAGGCACTGAGGTCCATCTTGCCGGTGGCCAGCGAGTCCAGCAATTGGGTGGCGTCCTTCTTACCGCGGGGGATGAACCAATCGAGTTCGCGCAGGTCACCTTTCAAGTAGCCCCCGTACTTCTTGTCAGCGAAGCGGAAGAATTCCGCGGTCAGCTGCAACTCCAGGTCGGTGGCGCAACTGTCGCACAGCGCGATGCGCCGGTCCTGTTCGAAGCCTTGTTGGTAGAGTTCCGAAATGCGTTGGCTGAGGCGCGAAGCCTGGGGTACCAGTGTATCGGCGACGTTGGCCAGAGCGATGAAGGCATCCGCAGCGGCGGAAAGCGAGTCGCTCACGATCCATGCGAACTGCATGTTGCGGCGCTGGTAGAAGTCCACGATCGCGGCCGAATCATAGAGGCTCTTCGGATGCCTGTGGAAGAAGGCCTGGAGTTCGAGGCTGTCCAGTATGCGCCGGCTGTATGGTTCCGGTGTTTCGAAGATCTCTGCGATGGTCTGGCTCTGTTCTGCCAGGCTCAGATCCACGACCGGCTGCGGCTCCGTGCAGCCCAGGAACAGGATGAACAGAAGGAAAATGAATGCAGGAAATGGCGATCGGATCATGGGCGCAAAGGAAAAAGGAAGAGGGGGGCGGAAGCCTTGCTCAGCTACCATGCACGTACAGCAGCCCTCCATCGGCGAGCAGGTCGATCACCACGGGCATGTCCTCGCGTGTCACGGCCGGACAGCCCCAACTGCGGCCCAAGCGACCGTGCTGCTGGATGAAGTCCTCGCTCACATAATCGGCGCCGTGCATGATCACTTCGCGCGGCAGGGCCTGGTCGTTCAAACCTTTGTCCAGGCCGTGCAGTAGCAGGGCTGGACCATGCTTGGGGCTCACGATCTCG
>JBGTIB010000113.1:0-10250 GCA_041745875.1 Flavobacteriales bacterium
GATACCGATCTATTGGATCCCAAGCGTCTATGGGCTGGCGCCACTCGGCCAGTATGCCCTGGCCTTGTCACTGTTGGAGGTGCCCATGCGACTCTTCAGTTACTCGCTGGCGGGCACTTTCTACCAGAAAGCCGCCCGGACCTTCGAGCAGGAGGGTATAAAAGGACTACGGCGGATCACCGTGCGTATGTCGGCCTGGATCGCTACGTTGGCCGCCTTCCCGCTCATGATCGTTTTCTTCTTCGCCGAACCGCTCTTCGTGCTCGTGTTCGGGGAGGAATGGGCGATCAGCGGGGCCATATCCGCCAAGCTGGCCATCTTCTACTTCGCACGTCTCATTGCTGAGACCATCATGCCCACGCTCCGGGTGATGCGCGATCAGAAGGCCTACTTTCGCTTTCATGCCCTGCTCCTGTTGATGCGCCTGGCCACCGTCTACGCGGTGATACAGCTTGAGATGGATCTGATCCCCGCGATCACAGCGTATGCCATTACCAGCACCCTCGGGTATGCGCTCATGATCATTTACATCGCGGTGCGCCTTCGGGCCGGGAACGACCGGCAGGGTCATGTTGAGGCGTCCAATGGGTAGCTATGTCATGTGCACCGGGCGATTAACTTTCGGCCCCGCGTCCTTCATGTGGTGCTGAACGCACGGAATGGACAAGACCCGATCGGACATGGCCAACGTGTATGAGCGCTTCAAGCGATTCACCAATACGAACCCGATCATCAGGCCGTTCAAGTGGGCGCTTACCCACAAGGTCCAGCGTGCGTTCTTCCGTTCCTTGAAGCGCACCGATGACAAGGTGCGTTATCAGGTGCACGGTATGCATCGCACCGGGAACCACATCATCATCACCAGCATCATGAAGGGCCGCCCAGGCAATGTGGTGCTCTGCAACGACCTGCGCATCGGCGAGCATCCGATCGATTCCTACATGAAGCTGATGCGTTTCGGCAAGGGGACCGCTGCGATCATTTCGGGTTACGAGGACATGCCCCATCAGGAGTGGGATACCGCCGAACATGTGGAATGGTACGGCCACACCGCTGCCATCCACCAGATCATCATCCTGCGGGACCCTTTCAATCTGTTGGCGAGCCGCTATGTCTGGAAATTCCCGCAAGGGAGGCGATTCAGGGAGGATGGCGCGTACCGGCACAAGGTGGTGGATCTTTGGAAGGACCATGCCCGCACCTATTTGGAATGGGAGCAACGGCAGCCTGAAGGAAAGGTGACCTACACGGCCGTCAATTACAATCGTTGGATACAGGACAGGTCTTACAGGGAGGCCCAAGCCCGGATACTGGACCTGAACGATCCCCACATCGGCCTCGGCGAAACCCCCGATTTCGGCGGGGGCAGCAGTTTCAATGGCAGGGATCGAACCCCGGAGGTCAGCTCGCGTTATACCCAGCGCTTCTTCGACCTCCTGGACCAAGCGGATTTCACGCGCATCTTCCGTGACTCCGAGTTGCTCGACCTATCCGACCGCATTTTCGGTCGGTTGGAGGGGGTGGACGTGCTTCTCAAGAAGGCCCATGAACAATGAGTTATTTGCCGGGACGATGGTCACATAGGAATGCCGAAGCATGCCGGCCATACCCACGATCCCCCACCAGCTAGACACCAGGATGACCCCGAACAAAAAGCCATTCATTGCCGTGGTACGCGGTGGTTATTCCGGCGAATCGGTGATCAGCCTGCAAAGTGCGGACTGTATGATGAGCGCCATCGATAGTTCTCGCTTCGATGCATGTTTCGTTACTGTTGCGACAGAAGGCTGGAGTTGCGCGTACCGCGATGGGAGCCAATGCGAACTGGACCGTGGGCATTTCCGTGTCATCGGCCCGGACGGCTCCCGTCCGATCGATGCGGCCTTGATCGCCATCCACGGGTCGCCGGGAGAGGATGGGCCTTTACAGGGTTACCTGGACCTGCTGCGTGTCCCCTACCAGACGGGGGGGGTGCTCAACATGGCAATGACCTTCAGCAAATTCACCACCACCGCCCTGCTCCGCCAAATGGGTTTCACGGTGGCGCCATCGGTGTTGGTGCAACGGGATATGCCCGATGCCTTAAAGCGTGCCGCAGCCTCAGGCTTCCCCTGTTTCGTGAAACCTGACCGCAGCGGAAGCAGTCTGGGTGTCAGCAAGGCCAAGTCCAAGGAGGATCTGGAGCAGGCTTTGGCGACCGCTTTCATCGAATGTTCGTCCGTCATGGTGGAAGGCGCTGTTCAAGGAATTGAACTCACCTGTGGCGTCATGCGCAGAAAGGGTCGGATCCAGGCACTGCCCGTATGCGAGATCCGAACGTCAAGGGAATTCTTCGATTACGAGGCCAAGTACCACGCCTCCGATACCCAGGAGCTGGTACCAGCCCCCATCGGCCCGATGGTGACCGAACTTGTCCAGCAGCGGTCCACGTCCATCTACGAGGCGCTGGAATGCCGGGGCATGATCCGGGTCGATCATTTCTGGACCGGAGAGGAACTGGTGACCATTGAGGTGAATACCGTGCCTGGCTTCACGGCAGCCAGCATCTTTCCGAAGATGCTTGAAGCTGCCTGTATCGATCTGGCGGACGCTGTGAACGGGATGATCGAGGATATGCTTGGTGCGCGTTGAGGCACGGAGCCGCTCATATCCGGCCGTAATCCACCTGGAGGCTGTCCTTGAAAACAGGCGCCCCACGAAGCGCTTCATACTCCGACACGCAGCGTTGCAGGAACGGACGCTTGGCTTCCATCGTCTCGGCGTAAAGGGCGAGCACATCCTCACCCAGGATATATGGATGTACCATCACCTCCACCACGGTATCGTCGGGGATCCCTTGTAACAGACCAGCATAAGTTGTCGCGTCATATGGACCGCCATGGTCAAGGTCATGTACGCTGACCAGCAGGTCATTGGTGCGCAGGCCGGTGCGTCCGCGCGCCTGTAACGCAAGTCGTTTGTTGAGCCACTGCTTCATCGCTTTGCTCGGCCTGGACCATGAACCACGTACCGTAGCTGCGGGAGGATCCACCAAACGCATCGCCAACCCTGCGGGCTCCAGCACCGGAAGCATACCACTCAGCACGGTGGGTAGCATGTGGACATGTTGATGACTATCCACGTGCGTAGGCATGATGCCGAACTCCTTCATACGTGCCAATTGCGCCGCCAATTCGTGTTGCACATCCCGCGCATGCACCCTGCGTCGGAGCAATGCCTTCACAAGTTCGCTTCGCGACATGAAGCGACCTTGCGGATCGGTCAGTGAGGATGGACCGGCAACGGCCTTCCCTTCCGTGATGCAGAAATGCAGACCGATGGCCAATGCGCTGTGGACCTTCGCGCCCTCGACCGCATCAGCGGTGCCGGGCATGTTCACCATGAGTGTGGCGGAACCCAGGTTCCCGGCCCGGAACACTTCGAAGATCGCCGCGTTCACCGAGGGGCACAGTCCAAGGTCGTCCGCGTTGACGATGATCTTTGCAGGCATTGTGCTCGGTCCAATGTCAAAGGTAGACGACCCTTTTTTCATGAAGAGCTAGCCTGCGTCATTCATGTGGCGGAGGAGGTCGCGCATGGCCTTGCCCCGATGACCGATGGAGTTCTTGGTGGCGCTGTCCATCTCCGCCAGGGTCCGCTCCTCCCCCAAGGGAACGAATATCGGATCATATCCGAAGCCATATGCACCACGAGGAGCCAGCGCGATGTGTCCCTTCAGTTCGCCGGTAAAGATGCTTTCATCCGTGTTGGTGACCAAGGCCAGCACGGTACGGAAACGGGCACTTCGGTCCATGGTCCCCTCCAGGTCGTGCAACAACAAATTCATATTGGCCAAGGCATCGCGCTCGGGACCCGCATACCGGGCGGAGTATACACCGGGTGCCCCATGCAATGCAGCCACCTCGAGCCCGGTGTCATCCGCCAAACAAGGCAAGCCACAAAGCGCGTGTGCCTCACGTGCTTTTTGCAGGGCATTGGCCTCCAGCGTGTCGCCATCCTCCTTCAGCTCCACCATGCCTCCTGCATCCGCAAAGGACATCACGGTAAAGCGGTCGGCTATCAAGCGCCGCATTTCCGCGAGTTTCCCCGGGTTGCTGGAAGCCAGTACGATGACCTTGCCAAAACCCACACCCGTGCCGCGATCGTGTGCCATCGGAGGGTTCATGCATTCCTCAGAAAGGCGGGGATCCCCTTCGCTATACGCAGGACCTTGGACCATCCCTTGATCAATGGATCCTTCCGTGGACGACGCGAGGCATTATGCTTCACCCTGAATTCGTCAAGCGCCGCATCGAGGTCACCTTCCGCACCGATACGCTCCCAGAACGCACGAAAATCCTCCACTGCATGCTCCAGTCGAAAGTGCATCTGATGAGGTCGGCCCTGCAGGAACAAGGCAATGTTGGTGTTGACGGTACGCACATAGTCCAAGGCCACCGTCATGGGCTCGATGTGCTGCGGTAGTTCCCAGAAGATCGCTTCGCGATATGCCTTTGTGATCCCGAAGTAGTACCGGTTCATGTGGCTCAGTGCCACCGCCTCGGGGTCGCGCGTCAGATGGATGTAAAGAGCTTCGTTGCCATAAGCCTCATCCAATCGCCCCAAGAACCACGAGAGCCGATTGTCCGCTTCGATATGGTGATCCGGATAGGCGGTCCTGGCATCCCCGATGGAGCCTACCCGCGACTCATGGGCCGAACTGTAGTTGGTGATATGTCGGCATGCCTTGATGAAGGTGGTGGAACCGCACCGGCCGGTACTGAGGACGAAAATATTCATGGACGCTGGGGCGAATACGCCGCACAAGATAGCGGCACGGCGATGCGAGGGCTCCTGACGATGTGATCCGAACAGCAGGGGTAGTATCTTCGCCGCATAGCTGCCACTTGCTCCCTGGTAGGCTGGCCCGACAGGAAAGATGACCGAAAGGAAGTACGTGGACCTGCGAGGAAAGCGCATCCTTCTTTTCAGTCCCGAACCCTGGAAAGGGTTGCACATGAGCAAACACCACCTGGCACAGGCCCTGGCGGCCCGCGGCAATGAAGTGGTCTTTTTGGAGCGCCCCACCAAAGGCATGGGCGATGGCATTCGTGCACGCCGGGAGGGGGAGATCACCGTTGTCACCTATGGACACTGGCTGCGTGGTGCCAATCGAGCACCCCGCCCTTTGCACATGTGGTACTATGCCAGGTTGATCCGGCGGATCGCCGCAGCGACCGGTGGTGCCTTCGACATCCTGTGGTGCTTCGACACGAGCCGGATGCAATGGTTCCCGAAGGGTTCGGGATATCGGCTCCTGCACATCGCCGACTACAACATCGTACACCGCGGCTTGGGGCTATTCCGCACAGCAGACCTGGTACTTTCCACCGGTCGGGTGGTGAAGGACCATATTGAAAAGCTGACCGGGATCGAGGTACACAGCATCGGGCATGCGTTGGACCAGCGCTGGCTTGCCGGGGATGAGGACCTTCACACCAGCTCCATGGGTCCACCGAAACGCGTCATGTATGCAGGTCAGTTGGCGATGCGATACCACGATTGGGAAGGCTGGCTCGAGGTGGTCAGAGCCCATCCCGACCTGGAATTCACGTTCGTAGGACCGTTCAATACCGCTCTACCCGAGCCTGCCTTCCACCTGCTTCGTGAAGAGGCCAATGCGACCTTCCCCGGCCTGATGTCGAAGGAGCAATTGGTGCCCTTGTTGCGACAAGCCGATATCCTTCTGTTCGGCTACCGGTCGGCAACGCTCGCCAAGGAATGCGCCAATCCGCATAAGCTGTTGGAATACCTCTCCACAGGCAATGTGATCGTGGGTTCATGGACGATGGAGTATGCCGAACGAACCGACCTGATATTCATGGCGGACCAAGGAGCTCCCCTACTGCCGACCTTCAACGAAGCGTTGGCGCGATTTGAGGAGCTCAATGCCCCTGCCGCCCGCCAGCGTAGGATCGCGTTCGCCCGGGAACGCGCGTTACCCCATATGCTGGACCGCATCGAGAGCCTGATGTCGACCACTGAACCGTAGATCACCAGGTGGGCTCGCCCAATGCCATTCCCTAGTTTTCAACCATCGATCGATAGCTGTTGCTGAGCGGCAACCTTCTGCCGCTTGTCCCGTCATGGATATGTTCGTCCCGATGTACATCGCTCAACGTGCATCCTGCTCAAGTCAACCACATGTCCACAACAAATGCCGGGGCACCGGGCACGCCCCTCGTGAGCGTCATCATGCCCGCTTACAATGCCGAACGATATATCGCGGAAGCGATCACTTCGGTATTGGCCCAGACACATCAGAATTGGGAGCTTCTGGTCGTGAACGATGGCAGCACGGACGCCACGAAGGCCATCGTGGAAGGCTTCGATGACCCACGTATCAAGCTGTACAACAAGGTCAACGAAGGCATCGGCAGTGCCCGTAACCTTGCTTTGCAACATGTGCGTGGCGTCTTCATCTGTGGGCTTGACTCCGATGATGTCCTTCCACCGAACAGTATTGCGGCCAGACTGGCGGTGTTCGATGCCAACCCCGAAGCGGATATCGCTGATGGTCAGGTGATCCTTACCGATGCAGGTCTGGAACGTGTACTGAAGGTCTTCATACCATCATTCGAAGGCGAACCTTTCCCGGAATTGGTACGGATCACCGGAACGTGTTTCATGGGTTTCAGTTGGCTGATCCGCTGGCATCCGGGGGAAACGCTAAGGTTCCGCCAGGACATTACACATGGTGAGGATCTTGTCTTCTATCTGCATTACTCCCCAGGCAAACAATACCGGCATACCACCGAGCCCGTCCTTATTTACCGCCGCACGGGGCATTCGTCCATGTCGGACCTGGACGGACTGGCGCGTTCGTACAAGCGCATGGGAACGATCCTCCGTGAACAGGGTATCGCTACGGCCGAGGAGTTGGCTTATTTCGAACGTCGCCGAACCCGGATCATGGTGGGGTCATACTGGCATGCCAATCGTCCCTTCAAGGCACTCACTGCCATGTTGGGATAGTCGCTAGGCTTCATCCCCGGCACCCATGCGATGCCAGAGCCGTTCAACACCTGTGGCCAGGGACACTTTGGCAGTGAAACCCAGTTCCCGCCCGAGTTTTTGGGGGTCCAACACATTGGACGATACGGCACGGACCTGCAGATCCCGGGCTTGCACCTTCGCCGTCATGCCCGTTACGCTTCCGAGAACGGCAAGAACATCCGACAGGGAATGTCCAACCCCGGTGCCAACGTTCATTACACCGGACAAACCGGGCATATTGAGCACCTGGTACAGTACCTCGACCATGTCCTCGATGTACACATAGTCCCGCACCAATGAGAGGTCGTTCCAAACCTCGACCGGGCTGGCTGTTGCCATGCGGCGCATCCAGTGTTCAATGACACCCTGCGGGCGACCCTCCACCCGGATGTTCCCATAGACATTGGACGGGCGAAGGATCAAGTACCGATACCCCCATCGCTCCGCATGGGCGCGGAGGTACAACTCAAAGGACAGCTTCGAGATGCCGTACGGGTTCAATGGCACCGTCACATGCTCTTCATCGATGGGCAGATAGCGTGGGTCGCCATAGACGGTACCGCCCGAGGAAAGGAATACGATCCGACCCACCCCTGCCTGTCGGGCCTGCTCAAGCATGTGCATGCCGGCCATTACATTCTCCTGAAGGTCGCGCAGTGGCTCGGCCGCCGCCGTACTGGGCATCGTCGACCAGGCGAAGTGGAACAACTGGTCGGCACCGGCAAAGGCCTCCTTCACCTCCAAGCCGCCCAGTGGCCATGGACCCGCGACCCGAAGCTGAGGATAGCGCTGCCGTAATGCCTCCGCACTGGACGTCGTTCCTGCTAAAAGAACGGCATCCGTGGCCCGTTCTTCACGCAACAACCTTTCGAGGAACTCCCTACCCATGAACCCGCTGGCACCTGTGATCACCAACTTCATCGGAACACTTCCTTGAGCAGCGTGATCATGCGTTCCGTATCCCTATGTGCCCGCGCAACACGCATACAGCGGGCACGTAGCTGTTCCTGGTCCATGGTTCTATATCGCGCAATGGAACCGATGATCGCGGGGACATCCATACGTGTCAGGTCGGCTACAACAATACCTACGTCCTCCTGGGTTGCAATGGAATGATCGTCGGATACCCCGGCGGGAATGATGATGGGCAACCCAGCCGCCCAATAATACGCACTCTTGACAGGAGTGCGAAAGGACTGTGACGGCGTTGGTGGAATGGCCACCACGCCCAGATCAGCGGCCGAAAGCCAACCAGGTAATTCGGAAGGTGGTACGGGCGGCACGGCAATGATCCGCTCGCGGATCGCATCGGCGTGAGGGTGTACGATCAATGCAGCGAGCCACTCCTGGTGCGTGATCACCAAAAAGACCAGTTCCGGATCCCGATCGGAAAGGGCGACCATGAAGGCGATGTACTCCTCCAGCGTATGATAGATCCCTCCGAATTTCCCCACATAAGCCACCACTGTCCTGTCGCCTATGGCATATCGCTGACGAAGCCTCTCCCTGGCCTCGGGATCGAAGGAGGCTGCACCAACATCGATGGTGATGCCCTGTAGCAGTAGTGGTTTGCGTCGGCCATGCCTCAGAGCGAGCGATCGCACCGCCGTTGTCGGGACCACCAGTATATCGGTCCAACGCATCTGTATCCGTTCCAGTCGGCTCATCAACCTGTACTTCAAGGACCGCCGAGGCCAAACCCTCATTTCAAGCATGTACTCACTGTGCGGTTCAAAACAAACGGTGATGCTCTTTCCGAAGCCGAGTTTGCCAAGGATCATGGCATAGCTACCCGCCATGGAGAGATACCCGATGACAAAGCGTTGGGCGAATGGACGCATGAATCGCCGGACCTTCCAGAAGACCGTCCAGGCCACCCTCACCTTCTGCGACCATTGCGGTCCCTTCACATCGTAGATGAGTGGAAGCCAGGTAATGCCCGAAGCCGTCAGCCTTGCGGCCAATTCCACCGACAACTCCGGGATCTTTTTTTCCTCGGAGATCAACAGGACCTGACCCAGGGAAGCCTCCCTTGTGAGCTTCAGGAGATAATCCAGCATCAGGGGTGCCACGAGATCGTCCAGTATCCCATGGGTACACAACACCACTGTCCCTCTGCCCTCCTTGCTCATCCCTTGCCTACAAGCTCGTTCATCGCTTTACCGCTCGATCCGTGACATTGCCTCCGGTGGGTGGTTGAACATGCTCCGGATCCCCGCGCGCGTATGTCGCCAGCTTGAACGGCCTACCCAGATTGCTGCTTTCCCTTCTTTTCTTTTCGAGAAAGGAAATGATGTAGACGCCGGCCACCAGCAGTGGGATGAGCGGGATCTTGAAGCGGACCATGGCTCCGAAATTGGGCGTTGTAACGCCGATGGCGAACGCAAAGAATATCGCGAACCCCAGGGAAAGAGCGAGCAATGGATTTCCCACGATGCAGCGGAGGAAAAAGACGACCCGGGTGCGCAGGAGGACCAGCAGGACCAACGCCAGCAACCACAAATTCTCCAAGGAACTTATGACCATCGTGAACCCCCGGGCTTCCCATAGGAATGGTCTGAAAAGTCCCGCGACAGTGGCGATCGGGAACTTGCCAAGCACACCGGACCAGGTCCCATCCAGTTCTCCGATATCGAAGAACCCACTTCCGTACTGTTCGGACCGTTTCATATCCGCCTGATTGATCTCGATGGTGCGAAGTGCCTTCTCGAGGGCGAACTTGTCCAGACGGTCACCCAGCCATTCCATGACATAGAGAGAAAATGCCACCAACAGGATCATGCCCAATGGCAGGAAAATGAATTTCAGCAGCACATTGCGTATGGTGGCGATCCGTCTGTGTAGCACCCACAACAGTGTAACCGGGAACAACACCATGAAGATGTAAGGCTTGATGATGATAATGAATGTGGCGCTCAATAGTAACCCGAACGTATTGGACACAATGTTCCTTCGTTTGAAATACAGTTCGTCACAGCAATGTACCCACCAGCACGTGGCACTCAATGTCATCGTATCCTTTAGAATGGATGAGCCCCAGAAGATCACCGAAGGCATGAACAGAAAGGCCGTGGCGAACTTTTTCGTCAGCGTCGGATAATAGGATACGAAAGTCCTGAAGCAATTCCAGATCCCGGTATAGGACAACGTCGCGAGTACGATGGTGGTAACCAGGTAACTATTGAACGTCAGGATAACCAACGGACTGATGACCC
>JBGTIB010000114.1:0-25796 GCA_041745875.1 Flavobacteriales bacterium
GAACTCCGGGCACTGAATTTCCATCTGCGACGCCCCATGGACCTGCATGGGAACAAGGCAACGCTCCAGGCCGTGCGACGCATGTACCACTACGCCTTTGCCGAGATGAAGTATCCGGGCGTGCCCGAATTGAACCTCCACGAGATCGGCGACTCACCCTTCCGCGCAGCAGGCGTGGAGGTGATTCCTGCCGTCGTACTGCACCATCGCATGCCGGTCCTGGCATTTCGCATAGGAGGGTTGGCCTATGTAACGGATGCCAAGACCATCGATCCGACGGAGTTGGACAAGCTCCGTGGTGCGGATGTACTGGTGCTCAATGCGCTTCGGAAAAAGGAACACATTTCACATCTGGACCTGGACGGAGCTCTTCGTATCGTGGAAGAACTCGCGCCCCGTGAAGCCTGGTTCACCCACATCAGTCACCTGATGGGCCACCATGCGGAAGTGAGTGCGGACCTGCCTCCGGGCGTTGGACTGGCATACGATGGGCTTCAAGTGGAAGTGCGTGACCGAGCGCTTCGCTGAGCGGTCCTGGCCACGGGAATGAAGTGCTTCGCTGCAGGATGTGCGATATTCGTGGTCATCAATGCCTTTCCGGATGTGGTCTTTCCCTCGATCGTTGTTAACCCTGGTGGCTGCTGCATTGTTGCCAATATTGATACAGGCGCAGGGTCGGCCCGGTGAACAGGTCAATTTCATCAAGGATGCCGGTCGTCTTCCGGATGTGGCTTTGCAGGCGGAACTAAGGGCCGCTGATCCATGGCGATCATTCACTGGCTCACATGCTCGATGGTCCGTCGAGTTCAACGAGTCCAGTGGAAAACCGCATCGCGCATATGGGCCTCCGATAACAACGACCGGCGCTGACCCTGAACTTCGGGCTCTCCACTTCATCGGGGAGGAGTTGGCCATCTTCGGCATCCCCATGGATGAACTTGTCCATGTACGGACCACAACCACCGCCAAGTACCACTTTGTGCGCTTCTCACAGGAGCATCAAGGCCTTCCTGTGATCCAGGCCCACCTCCTGGTGAAGCTGGATCTTCTTGGCAGTGTTGTCCTGTTCGGGATCGAGGTGCATGACGACATCGACCTTGTCCTGCAACCGTCGATCGGTAGCGAAGAGGCATCGGGTATAGCCTCGGAAGGCTTGCTGGATGTGGAATCGGTGGAGGTGAACGGTTTGCGTATCCTGCCCATTCCAGCTGAAGGGCGTACCGATCATCGCCTCGTGCACGAATTGATGGTGCACACCCGCAAAGTGGGTATGGTGGGGCACCACCGCTGCTGGGTGGATGCACACAACGGTGAATTGTTGTACCGCTGGAATGAAGTACGGAGCGGTTGCCATGGACACGCAGGTGGTGACAATGGGGCCGAAGTACAGGTTGAGGGAACCATACAAGTGAACGGCCCACTCCAACCTGGCGAGGTACACGGTATGCCAAATCTGCGCGTCACGGTGAACGGCGATGTCCTTTTCACCGATGACGAGGGCTACCTGGACACCGACGTTCCGGGACCTGTGTCGGCGGGATTCGAACTGCGCGGGTTGTGGTCCACGGTCGTGACGGACAATTCAACTCCCTCCTTCATCACATCACTTGCGGAAGGCCCCAATACGATCAGCTTCGATGCGGCATCAACCCTGCGCCAACGCACGGCCTACTTCGCTGTGGACCGCATGCATGCACACATGAAGACGATCATTCCCGACCCGATCGGCCTTGATATCGCGCTTACCACCCGGGTTGATGTAACCGGTGGGAATTGCAATGCGAACTATGACTACCTGGACACCTCCATCAATTTCTTCGCAGAGGGCAACGGATGCCGCAGTTTCGCACTGCTGCCGGATGTGGTGTACCACGAATACGGCCACGGCATCAACGACAAATTCTACCAGTCCATCGGAGGCTCGTTCCTCAATGCCGCCATGCACGAGGGTTACGCCGACCTGTGGTCCATGTCCCTCACGCTTGACCCGGTCATCGCACAAGGCTACTTGATCGGTGACGATGGCTCCTACTTCCGGCGCTACGACCAGAACCCGAAAGTCTATCCCCTGGACCTGGTGGGACAAATGCATGCCGATGGGGAGATCATCGGTGGTGCCTGGTGGGATACCCACGTGCTGCTGGGCAACAACATGGTCCTGATGATGCAATTGTTCGCCGAGGCTTATCCAGGACTTCAGGCCGCAGCGTTCAACGGGCAGGAAGGACAGGCTTTCCGCGATGTGCTCATCGATGCGTTGCAGGCCGATGATGACGACAGCGACATCACCAATGGAACCCCGAACGGGGCTGCGATCGTGGAGGGCTTTGCCAGGCACGGCATCACCCTGTTGAGCAATGCACAGATCCAGCATACACCCTTGGAAGCCGCCGTGCAGGATGAACCAATGACCATTACGGCCGCGGTCAACGTGTTCTTTCCGGACGATCAGTACCTGGGAAGTGTTCGTCTGTTCCATCGGGTGAACAACGCAACCGATTGGACCAGCGAGGCGATGATGCCCGTCGCCGGCGGGGTGTACACAGCAGCGTTGTCCGCACAGACAGCGGGTACGTTGGTTTCCTACTTTCTAGCCGTGGAGGATGTGTTGGGAGGGCTGGGTGCTGCCCTTCCCAAAGGTGCCGAACGTGCCGATCCGAACGTGCCCTTTCACATCCTTGTCGGCTTCGAACTGCAGGCGACCGAAGACGGGGACCAGGTCCATGAACTGGGGGAATGGACCACAGGCATTGCCCAGGACAACGCCACCGCCGGCATGTGGGAACTTGCCGAACCCGTTCCATCGCACAGCGGCGTGAACGGGACCGGGGTGATGGTGCAACCCGGTTCGCAGCATACACCCGGAGGATCCATGTGCTGGGTCACCCAGAACGCGCCCGGACCATTTACTCCCATGGGAGCCGCGGACGTGGATGGCGGCTCCACCACCATCGAGAGCAGCATCATGGACCTGAGCACATTCGACACACCAACGTTCTCCTACTGGCGCTGGTACGTGAACAACCCACCAGGCGGGTCCAACCCGGGCGAGGACCTCTGGCAGGTGTTCATCAGCAACGACGCAGGGAGCACCTGGGTGCCCGTGGAGGAGACCAGTATCAGTGACCGCAGTTGGCGGCGGGTCACATTCCGGGTGGAGGATGTGATCGATGTGACCGCCACCATGCGTTTGCGCTTCGTGGCCAGCGATAGTGTGGTGCCCGGTGCGAACCAGGCCGGCGCAAGCCTGGTCGAGGCGGCCTTGGACGACATCCAATTGTGGGAAGCATCCTCAAGCACCGTGGGCCTTTCAGAACAATACATGAGCCCCATCGCATCACTCTATCCGGATCCGGCGAACGATGTATTGAACGTGGTGCTCACCGACGATGATGCCCTGGTCCTGTACATGGAGGTGCTCGACGTTTCCGGCAGAATGATGACCCGCACCCCTGTAGTACACATCGGTGGTAACAGGCATCGGATCGATGTGCAAGGACTTGCCGCAGGTCAGTACATCCTGCGCCTGGTCCAGGATAGGGGACACGCCCACCAGCGATTCAACGTGATGCGCTAACAGCACTCAACACGATCACATACACTTCGTTGCGGGATGGAAACATGCCTGCTCACACTGCAGTTCCGTGCGCTTCAACTCCCATGCTAAGCGAATGCGCGGTCGTTCTCGAGGCAGTCGGCCAGTTCCGTGAAGGTGCTGAGGATCGTGCCCTCGTCCGGTTCGCGGCCGGTACGCTTTAGAATACGCCGGGCCAGACAGCCATGCTCCAGGATATGGGTGATATGCTCCCGCGCCCCATCGCTCAGCTCACTGTTCAACTCCACGAACAGATGTTGCCATAGGTTGCGTGTGGTCATGTACTCCTGGTTCATCAAGCCGAACATCAATAGATAGTCGCGGTTCGCGATCACGGTCCGGTCGGCGTCCTTGATCACCTGCAGGAAGATCGGCAACAGGTCGTTCTCCGACCAGGCACGTTGCAGGTAGGTGCTTACCCACCGTCCACTGGTAAGCGCCTTCAGTACTACGGCGATGAATTCGGTGATGGCCAGATCGGCACCCGGGCACTCCTGGCTATCGATCACGCGGATCTCGATGGCTCCCCGATCGAAGCGCGCCACGGCTCCCCGGGTGTTGGCGAAGTGATGATCCAACAGTTGATCGGGATCGTGGATCGCAAGGCTTTGTGCAATGGGTCCGAAAATGATGCGGTAATAATCCTCCTGGTTGAAGACCGCTTCGGGGATCAGCGGACCCATCAATTCAGGGAGTTGTTCCTGGGCATGCAAGTAGGCCTCCATCCTGGCGTCCAGGAAGCCGGTGAAGCGTCCTTGTAGAATGGGTGAAGCGGCGCTCAAAGCCGGAATGATCGGCAGTAGAAGGCGAACCGCCGCATGGAGCTTCCCGAACTCCTCATCGCCGCCGAACGAAAGGTTCAGGTGTGTGCTTTGGGAATTGCTCCACCCGTGCGTCCTGCAATTGAAGACCTTATCGCACAATTTGTAGAGTTCATGGTGCTTGTGTTCCCATAAGATGGTCTCCTGTTCCGGGTCCATGAACGGATGCGCACCACTCGGTAGCAGCATGGCATTGTGTTTCGCCAGAGCGGCGTTCAAGGCGCGGACCTCTTTGGCAAAGCGACTGCGTAACGAAGCCTGCTTGCGCGCGGGGCGCGCGTTGCGGACCTCCACCACGTGGTTCACCAGTTCGTTGCTCCATTCCATGGTGCCACGCGCTAAGTCATCCACAGGCGAACCGGCAAACCCGGTGAACAGCTGATCAACGATGGGCTTGATCTGCAGGGTGTCCTTGTCCACCACCATGTACTCGAGTTCCAGGCCATAGGCTTCGAACAGGCGATAAGGACGTGCGCGGGTTTGCATGTACAATGATAATTCCAGGCCTCGCGTTACCATGCCGGATCGGCCATGGTCAGTGCACACGACACATCGATCGAGCGCTGCCAAGGTAGCCACCATCCACCTGCGGCACGGTGCGTTCACTCCCGCTCCTGGCGACGACGCAGTCCTTCGGAGAGCAGGCCCTCCACCGCGTAAACTTGCTTCTCCCCAGGCACGTTCACATAGGTCCAGGTGCCCACATCGCCGGGGGCGAAGGTGCTGCTTCCGATGTTCAAAGCATCCGTATGACCATCGTAGGAGGTGAACGTGATACTGCAGCGTGTGCTGTCGGTAAGATCATAGCGTTCGCCCAGCAGCCTGATCATGCCCATATCACGTTTCACTTTCAAGTGTTGGAAGCGCCGCAGGAGCTCGTTCGCCTGGATGTGCGGATCAGCGGCATGAATACCGGGCGCAGTGCGTTCCCATTCCCGCTCGTTCTTTCGCAAAAGGAAGTCGTTTCGCGCATTCGCCCGATCCTCGAAGTGGATCCGTACCACTTCCGCTGTGTCCAGTTCAAGGACATGGGTGCGTGGTTCTTTGCTGTTGGTGCTGAAGCCGAAGTAGTGCCCGATGGCGAAGAGCAGCACAATGGCCATTGCAGCGAACAACAGGGCCTTGGTGGAGGTGCTCATCTTGGGGGTGCGAAACTACCGGAACCGCGCCACGAAGTCCGCATAGCCCGTGCATTCCTCGATCTCCCGGTAGGCCGCACGGCTCTTCTTGTCCGTCAGTTCGGCCATGTGCGGGTTCTCCCATTCGTCCAGCCCGCCTTCACCGCGATAGGACAGCCAGTTCCATGCGCACTCACCGGCCATGCGAACGGCCATGGCTTTCAGCACCGGGTCCTTCGTTGCGATGATGGCCTTTAAGTAATGCTCCATGGCACGTTTGCACCCGTAGTAGTCATCATCGCCCGGGGAGGTGTCCTCGCGGTCGCGCCACTGGCTCATGTCGTGCATGCTCCACCCGATGCGGGAGAGGCCCCAGTACTTGCCGTGCCAACTCATGTTGTAGTAGGCGTTGCCAAGTAGGTAGTGGTTCAAGGCGCGCTTCTTCGGATTCCTCTCCGCTTCCTTTTCTAGCGCGATCATGCGCTCCACGATCGATCGACGTGTGTAGTTCACACTGTCCGACTTACCGTAGTTGTGCGGGTCTTCGATGTTCACCACGAAGGGATCATCGCCTTCGAAGTAGCTGTACTCGTAGTTGCTCCAGAAATCGTCCGGGACCTGGCGGAAGGCGGCAGCGGCCTCTTCCAAACGGTTCTCACGCAGGTACCACATGCCTTTGTAGTCCAGCAGTTTTTCCCGCGTGAGACCAGTGCCCTTGAAGTGGTCCTCGGTGCGCTCCCAGTCCTCGGGCCTTTCGTCCGTGGCCGTGAGGTAGCGTTCAAAAGGTGTCTTGTCGGCCTTGTCCAGCAAGGCGATCATGCGGTCGAAGTCGGCCGGGGTGGCTTGCTGGAATGCGATGTGCCGGGCGTTGGAACTGTACCACACCGGCAGCATGGTGCCGAACATGCGGTTGCTGCGCGCCAGCAGGAACACGCCATCGGGCAGTTCGCCGCGTGCGATCAATTTCTTGCCCAGGTACAGGTGCAGTTGACCGAGCAGGGTGGAGCGATGCACAAAGAGCTCGGGTTCCACATTCATCAGCTCCACCAAGGCGAGGATGTCCTGCTGTGTCGCATCGTTGAGTTTGGCGCTCGCCATGGCGCCACACAGGATCTTGTCCAAACGCGCTTGCGCACGCAACAGCGGTGTCGCTTGTGGATCCTGCTCCAGCCGAGCCATGATGCTGCGGCAGGCATCCAGATCACCGGCCACGAAGCTCAGGTGACCATCAAGCAACATGAGCAAGGGACGCTGGTCCGGAGCAGCTTGTGGTGTGATGCCTTGGATGAAACGCTTCACCTGATGGAGGTATTCCAGGTCCACCTGCAATACCTGCTCGCGCGATACACCCTCTTCATTCCCGCTCCATTGGCGGATGGCCGCATCGAATTCGGTAAGTACGGGGGTGAGCAACCAGTCCTCCAACTTGTTCACCTCGCGGGTAAGCAGCAGGGGCAGGTGGCGGTTCCCGGGGTCCCAGGCAGCGATGCGCTCCAAGTCTTCCAACGTACGACCGGGGTGTTGCAGGTCGCGCATCACCATCAAGCTTGCGCGGTGCTTGTCGTCCTTCGCCGAGGGCAGGTAGTTCTCCACCTCGCCGCTGACGAAGAGTTGCACCATGCGGAACTGCTTGTCGGTGGCACGGTCGAAGATCTCCGCAAAGGCCAGGTCACGCTCGGGATCGTTCAACATGCCAGCGAGGTAGAAGGCGGCGGTAGGCTCCATCCACGACTTGCCACGCAGGGGTGCGAGGTGCTTCTCGTAGACCGATCTTACGTCGAGGTCAGGTCGTTGCGGATCATGGCCGTGGTGGGCCAGCCGCACCAGTTGGAACGCCAGTCGTGCGCGCAACTGTGGATGCTTCGCGGCTTTCAGCAACACCTCGCCATCCTTCCACGCCTTGCGGATGCCTGCTCCATCGTGCGCGATGAATCCCCACGGGTCGTCGCTGTTCACGAGTTTCTCGCAGCGCTTGGCAAAAGCGATGTACTCCGGCCAGCCGTTCTGCAGCTGGGCCAGGCGGATCAGGAATTCGTTCGTGCGGAACAGTTCCGCCTCTTGATCGAAATACTCATCGGGTGAAATGCCGTACAGGATCACGGAGATGGAAACCGCCGATATATCTCTGCTTACGATCGCCTGCCATTCCGCGATATTGGCGTCATAGGGAAGGGTGATGATTTCGTGGTAGTGGGGCCCGTTGAGCAATTCGGTAGTGAAGTAGAAGGCATGCAGCGGCCGCGATCCGGCCAGTTCCGGTTGCAATAGCCAGAAGCGATATTCTTCGCCGCTCCAGTCCCATCCGCAGCTATTCAGCTTCATGGGTTGGCCCGCCAGGACGAGCGCGAAAACGAATGGGAGCAGGCGCATCAGGGACTGTTCTTGCGTTTCGGGTCTACCACGGGCATGCCGATCACAGGTTCCGGCATGGATGAAGCGGCCGAGTCCACGACGTACCACACATCTTCATCGCTTGCAGGTTCCCATTCCACTTCTTCATTGATCATTGGAGTTGCAGTGCCACGCAGCCTGCCATAGGCTTCGTAACCGGCATTGACCTGCGCGCGGTCCATCTCTTGGAAGGTGCCCGTACCCAGTTCGAAGTAGACCACCGCCAGCGTATCGCTGTTGACCGCACTGCGCGACAAGTGCGTCACCTGGGCGATCAACTCGGGCGTCATGCGCTCCATGCGCAGTTCATCGCCCAGGTGCAGTTGGGGCATCTGCTGGTTGTTCTCGCTGGTCACTTGCATGGTGCCCTGGGTGGGGCCAGTGAGCATGCCAAGTGCCATGGCCTGCTGCACTTGTGCATCGTTCATGATCCCCAAGAAGTTGCCGTTGCGGAACTGCACGCCCCAGGAGAAGGCCGGCAGACCGATGTCCAAGGGCAGGGGATAGGCTTCACTGTTCCTGAAATACGGCTCCGCGGTATCCAAGTCGAAGATGCTGTTGGTGCTGCCCACCTCGGTCACCTTACCCACATTGTAGGGCATCAGCATACCGCGATCGGCGGGCGGCACACCGGTCTTCATCGGTTGCGCGTACTGGTGCAAGCGGATCGTGGCGGTCAGTGGCACATTAAGGCTGTCGTTCATGATCTGCACGAGGCGAAAGAAGCCATTCTTCGTGCGTTCACTCCAGTCGCAGTCCAGCATTACGCCGTGTATGGTGGGCGGACATTCCATCCGCAGCTTCCGCAATAGGTTGTGCGCCAGTTCGTCCACCTCCGCATCGCTGATCTTCAAAAAGGTCTGGTTGGTGATGTAGATGCACGGCACCAATTCCACCTTGCCTGTCCAATAGCCATCACCACCGTTGTACGTGCGCCACTGTTTCGGTACGCGCACGGTGGAGATCGGATGCGCGCCGTTCGCCGGGTTCCAGTCGATGTCCAGCAACTTGTGGTACACGCGCTGGATGCCGTTGCGTGTCACCGCTTGTTCCTCACCGCCATCCAACCAACGGTTGTTCTTCCAACGAAAGGCCGAGGGGATCACCACCGGCTCAGGTGGCGCGGGGCGCAGAAAACCCCATGCTGCCAATGGAAGAAAAAGCAAGGGCGACCAGCGCAGAAAGCGGAGCATGGAAGTTCGGACTGCTGTGTGAACGCGATCGCGAAGCTGCTATTTCGTGCGCTGCGAAGTGGCCCTTCCGGCGAAGGCCCCGTTCACATCCAGCACGGCACGTTCGGTACACGCATACACGCGATCCGTTCGTTCGGGGCGGATCATATGCAGGCCCGTGCTCAATCCGAAGGCAGGTAGGATGGCCAGCCGTTCGCTGAACCAGAAACAGGGCATGCGCAGCCGTTGTCGCGCTTGTCCATTCAAGACAACACCGGGGTGAATATGCCCGCCGATGCTGTACACACCGTTCCGATCCGAAGGCTCATGACCGAAGACGAATGGTCCTTCCTCCAGCGTGTCATGGCACACCTGCAAGCCGGCATCCGCATAGCGTCGGTCGGCGAGGATGTCGTGGTTGCCCTTCACCAGGTGAAATTGGCTGTCTTTGTCGGAGGCCCAGTCGGTAAACAGCGTCCAGTTGTTGTTGTGGCTGCTGTGGAAGAGGTCGCCCAAGATCAACATGCGTTCCGGGGTGTAGCGGTGGAGAAGAGCGTCCAGTCGCTGCAAGGTCGCCACATCGTGCCCTTCCGGAAGAGCTGCGCCCGCTTTCCTGAAATGCGCCGCCTTGCCCAGGTGCAAGTCGCTGACGATCAACCACCGCATGCGCGGCCAGAATAAGGCACGATAGGGGTGGAGCAGCAAACGTTCGCCTGCGATCTCGATCTCTGTGGTGAGCACACGCCGAAGGTAATTGTAGCCCGTTAGCACCGGCCCTTTCTCCCGCAAATATGATCGGTCGGCTGTCTGCGGTGGTCTTTCGACCGGTAACGCGCCGCTAGGATGGACCGACCGCAAGCCGAAAGGGCGGTTCGACAGTTCCCAGTACCTTGTCCTACCGGGAGTAGGATATGTGGATGATGGCCACCTTTACGCCATAAACGCACCACTACCATGCTCGGCCTTCAACTTCCCACCGATCCCCGCTGGGCGGAACTCGTCCGCCAGGACCTGCCCGAACTGCTCACCGACCATGCCTGGTGCGAACAGAAGGCCGCCAGCAATGCCATCAGCATCATTGTGCGCTACCCCGAATTGAACGAGTTGGTGGCTGAGCTCACGCGTATCGCGCAGGAGGAATTGGATCACTTCAGACAGGTCGTGGAGAAGATCCACGACCGAGGCTGGACCCTCGGACACGAACGCAAGGACAATTACGTGAACGAGTTGATGCATTTCGTGCGCAAGGACGGAGGTCGTGAAGAGCGCCTGGTGGACCGTTTGCTCTTCAGCGCCATGATCGAGGCCCGCAGTTGCGAACGGTTCAAGGTGCTGACCGAGGAAGTGGACGATCCCGAGCTGCGCGACTTCTACCGCGAACTGATGATCAGCGAGGCCGGACACTACACCACGTTCATCGGTTTCGCCCGCCAATTCGGTGGCAAGGTGGATGTGGACAAGCGATGGAAGGAATTCCTGGCCTATGAAGCCGAGGTGGTAGGCCGGTACGGCACGGCCCCAACGATGCATGGGTAGTGTGGGGAATGTGGAGATGATCCGATGTGGATGATGTGGAGATGGAATGCGGGATACTGCCATGACCGCTTCGCTGGTCCGCACATGATCTCCACACTTTCGCATTTCCACATCATCCGGATCTTCACATTCCCTAATTTCCACATCCTCTCAATCCCTCTCCCGACCTTCGCGCCATGTCCCAAGAGATCACCGCCACCATCCTATCCATCGGCGATGAGTTGTTGATCGGCCAGACCATCAACACCAATGCAGGGTGGATCGGGGAGCAGTTGTCGTTGATCGGGATCCGGGCCAAGCGCGTGCTGGTGATCGGCGATGACCGGCAGGAGATCCTCGATGCGTTATCCAATGCCGGAACCGACGTGGTGTTGATCACCGGCGGTTTGGGGCCAACCAAGGACGACATCACCAAGCATGTCCTGTGCGAGTTCTTCGGAACCACGCTCGTTCGCCACCCGGAGATCGAAACACGCATCACGGCCTTCTTCGAGAGCATCGGCAGGGAACCCCTTGAGGTGAACCGGGCCCAGGCCGATCTACCGGAGAACTGCACCGTCGTTCCCAACGACCGGGGCACGGCCAGCGGCATGTGGTTCGAACGAGACAGGCATGTCTACGTGAGCATGCCCGGAGTGCCATACGAGATGAAGGCGATGATGGAACAGCATGTTCTGCCCGGGTTGGAACGTTACTTCACCCCACCATCCATCGTGCATCGCACCGTGCTTACCACAGGGCTGGGAGAGAGCCACCTGGCCCAGCGTATCGCAGCTTGGGAGGAAAGTCTGGCCGAGGACGGGATCAAGCTGGCCTACCTGCCCAGTCCCGGACTGGTGAAGCTTCGCATGAGCAGCTATGCCGGCGACGACCCCATTGCCACACGGGCGCAGGTGGATGGCAAAGCCGAAGAACTGTACCAACTGATCCCCGAACTCATTTTCGGGGAAGGGGAGGAGAAGCTCGAACTGGTGGTGGGCCGTCTGTTGAAGGAGCGAGGCGATACCCTTTCGTTGGCCGAGAGTTGTACCGGCGGTTTCCTGGGGCATCTGGTCACCAGCATACCGGGCAGCTCGGCCTACTTCGTGGGCGCCGTCGTCAGCTATGCCAATGCCGTCAAAATGGAGGAACTGGGCATTCCGGCGGACATGTTGGAGCTGGAGGGCGCCGTGAGCAAAGCCGTGGTGGAACAGATGGCCCAAGGCGTGCGCAAGGCGCTTCGCACCACGTGGAGCATCGCCATCAGCGGTGTGGCCGGGCCCGATGGCGGTACCGAGGAGAAGCCCGTGGGCACCGTGTGGCTTTCCGTGGACGGTCCCGAAGGGGTGCGCAGCGCCCAGGGTCATTTTCCGGGCTCCCGCGACCTGGTCATCAAGCGCAGTGCCCTGGCCGCGCTGAACATGCTGCGCCGTGCCTTGTTGGACAAGCCTGTGGCGAAGCCCATGGTGGATGAAAACCTGTAGGGGGTATCAGTTGTCGGTTGTCAGTGCGCTCCCCCCAGCCTGCACAGACGGACAACCGACAACTAGCAACAGAATTTTCCTACATTTGCCGCCCCGTAACCAGTTGAGCCATGTCCAAGATCTGCCAGATCACCGGTAAGCACGTCATCACCGGCAATAAGGTGTCCCACTCCAACCACAAGACGCGGCGCACCTTTGCGCCCAATCTGCAGGACCGGAAGTATTTCCTGACCAAGGAGAACCGGTGGGTGACCCTCCGTGTGAGCGCATCCGGCATGCGTACCATCGATAAGATCGGCATCGAGGCCGCCTTGGAGCGGGCCCGTACCAAGGGCTTCCTCAACGCCTGAACAAAGAATCCGTCATCCGCTGAATCATGGCCAAGAAAGCAAAGGGCAATCGCATCCAGGTGATCATGGAGTGCACCGAGCATAAGACCTCGGGCCAGCCTGGCACGTCCCGTTACATCACCACCAAGAACCGCAAGAACACCACTGAGCGCCTGGAGTTGAAGAAGTACAACCCCATCCTGCGCAAGATGACCGTTCACAAAGAGATCAAGTAAGCCATGGCAAAGAAGACCGTTGCAAGCCTCAAGAAGGCTGATGCCAAGACCTTCACCAAGGTCATTCGCATGATCAAGAAAGAGAGCGGTGGCTACTCCTTCGTGGAACAGGTGGTACCCTCCGACGAGGCCGACAAGTTGCTGGCCAGCAAATAACCCCACGAACCACAAGTTTGGAAAAGGCCGCTGGCCGCCACAAGGCGGGTGGAGGCCTTTTCGGGCATACGGACCACCCATGGCATTGTTCGGACTTTTCGGGAAGAAGGAAGGGATTGCTGCGCAGGAGGATGGCAAGCAAGCTTTGGATGCTGGCCTGGAACGCTCGCGCGATGGACTTTTCGGTCGCCTGACACGTGCCATCGCCGGAAAGAGCAGCGTGGACGATGAGGTGCTGGACCACCTGGAAGAGGTACTGGTAAGCAGCGACGTGGGGGTGGAGACCACCCTGCGCATCATCGAGAGGATCCAGGCTCGCGTGAAGCGGGACAAGTACGTAGGTACCGGCGAACTCAATACCATGCTGCGTGAGGAGGTCGCAGCGCTCATGAAGGACCCTGTTCCGGTCGACCCTTCGATCAAGCCGTACGTGATCATGGTGGTGGGCGTGAACGGGGTTGGCAAGACCACCACCATCGGTAAACTGGCACATGCCTTCAAGAAGGAAGGTCGTTCGGTGGTGCTTGGTGCCGCCGATACGTTCCGTGCCGCTGCCGTGGACCAGCTCCGCATCTGGAGTGAACGCGTCGGCGTGCCATTGGTACAGCAAGGCATGAACGCCGACCCCGCAGCAGTGGCATTCGATACCGTGCAGCATGCCAAGGCCCAGGGAGCTGACGTGGTGATCATCGACACGGCGGGTCGCCTGCATAACAAGGTCGGTCTGATGAACGAGTTGACCAAGGTGCGCAACGTGATGCGCAAGGTGATCCCGGACGCACCACACGAAGTGCTCCTGGTACTGGACGCAAGCACCGGTCAGAACGCGATCGAGCAGGCACGCGAGTTCACGAAGGCCACCGATGTAACCGCACTGGCATTGACCAAGATCGACGGCACGGCGAAAGGCGGGGTGGCCATCGGCATCAGCGAACAATTCAGCATTCCGATCAAATACTTGGGCGTGGGCGAAGGCATCGATCACCTGCAGGTGTTCAATAAGCTGGCCTTCGTAGAGGCGCTCTTCAAAAAGGCCTGAGCGACGATCAAGGTCGCCTTGAGGTCGGGTTACAAGGACGTGCCGACCAAGGCGGTCGGCCCGCTCGCTTTGGATGGGTCAACCAAGATGCACCGGATTGTGCTGGTACAGCGATGTTCAAGTGGCCCAGCAGGTTCCACCTCTATGGTGGGACAGCTGCCCAACTGCCTCGCCATGCGCAGGATCCCCAGCCCTGCACCTCCATTCCTTCCCAAACGACCGTTCGCCAATCGATGTACATAGGCGGCTCGCAGTTCGGTGGGCGCCATCCGTCCGATCCGATCAGCTTTGCGTTTGAGGCGCAAGGCATCGATGTTCAATGCATTGTTGGTGATCGAGCAGATGAACCGATCATCCAGCACATGCATGCATACGTCCACGTTATCGCGGACACCATGACGCTGTGCGTTGTCCAGTAACTCCAGCAAAGCCCCTGCGATCTTGCGGAAACGCGGCCGCAGTCTATCATCGCTTCGTGCCATGGCTTCCAGCATGTCGAGTAGGCGCACACTTACTTCGCCCTGAAGCATACCATGGTAGCGGAGAGTCGGCGTTGTTCCGATCGTGGAGGGCATTTGTGCGTGGCGGCCCGGTGCGGGGATCGGGCGGACCGTTCCCTTAATCGTTGGAACGACCGCGCTTGTTGCGCAGTCCGTCAATAATTCGTGTGCTGATGGAGGCCCCCCGGACCATGGATCCGTGGTAGCTGTCCTTCCCAAGGGTTCCTGGTAAAAAAAACCTGCTATTTCACGCCTTTATCGACGTGATCCCCTCTTCACGGCCATTGGGCAGGAACAATCTGACGGTCGTTCCACGTGCGTCGCTATCGAGTTCCACCTGGATGCTGAGCAGCAGGGACAATTCGCTGGTGATGCGGAACCCGAGACCGCTGCCACCGGCATCGGAACCGTCGCTGGGGGGTGGTGGCGTGCCGCCGGCCAGGGTGCGCCGCAACAGTTCCAACCGGGGGACAGGCATGCCGCTTCCGGTGTCAGCGACGCTCAGAACATAGCCTTTGTCCGTGACCGCTCCGGATACCACTACTTGGCACGGGGCTGCATTATGTCCGATCGCATTGGTCAGCAGGTTGTTCATCACGATCCCGAGGATGTCGCGATCCGTGTGTACGATATCCTCCACATCGATCATGTTGACCAATTCGATGCCTTTGATCGCGGCCATCTCCGTGACCAGTGCGACCTGTTCTTCCACGAAGGGGTGGAGGGCCACATGGCCGCGCGTTGCTGTGAGCCCCCCCTGCTGGTGGCGCGCCCAGCGGAGCAAATTCGTCGCGTTGGCGTGCAGCTTCCCGGAACTGATGGAGAGATCGCGCAATGTTTCGCTCAACACCGATCCTCCCGACTCCTCCGGCAACATGCGCATGGCACTGCCTGCTACCCGAGAAATGAAGCGGATCGGCGTGGCGATGTCGTGCGACACGATGAACAGAAGTCTTTCCCGGAGTTGGACGCTTCGCTGCAACTCCGCGTTGGTGGCATCGAGCGCCTGGGTTCTTTGTTGCACACGGTCTTCCAGCAGCACGTTGGCCCTCCGCAGCCTGGCCGCATTCCAGCGCGAGAACAGGTGAAAGGCGAGGAGAAGCACCACTACATAGCAAAGAATGGCCGGCCCGCGTACGAACCAGGGTGCACGCACAGCGAAGCCCAGCGATGCGCTACCCGTATCACCACGCAACCCGCCGCCCACCTTGCGCACCATCAGTTCATAGTTCCCCCACGAAGGCCGGGTGATCCTGATCCGATGGTCGTCATCGGCCAGGGGCACCCATGCCGTATGCAAGCCCGCGATCCGATATTCCAACTGCGCGTTGATGGGATCACCCCAATAGGGCAGGGATACCTCCACCACCAATTCTCCTGTACCCGCCTCCAACACGAGCCCCCCACGCTGCTTCCATACAGCACCGTCCACCAGAATGGAACTGAAGGTGACATTACCCTTGGGGAACAGGGCAGGCATTTTTCGGGGGTCGAACTGTATCAAGCCTTCCATATTGGGGAACGAGAGCACCCCATTTGCCAGTTCCACATACGCGGGTGAAGTGCCTCCATTGAACTCCGTGGAACGCAGGCCAGCCAGTTCACCGTAGTGGCCATAGTACGGGATGTGTTCCGGATCTTTCAGCAGGAGCTGGAGATCATCCAAACGTGCACGGATCAATCCACGGTCCGTCGTCATCCACACCACATTGTTCTCGTCCTTATGGAATACGTGCACATGGGTCAGCGCCCGGTTCCTGTCCAATGGGATAGGCACCGCCCGGTCCCCCGTGATCAAGAATGCGCCATGGCCGTAGGTGCCGATGAAGAGGATCCCATCGATCTCCGAAATGGCGCGCACACATTTGCCTTGCAGGTCCGGGAAGGGTTCGAAGGAGGTACAGGACGCGTCAGTGGATCTGAAAAGGCCATCGCAGCTGGCATACCAGAAACGCTCATGCACATCGCGGTGCAGCATGAATACGGATTCACGACGCACGATGTAAGGAAAGTCGTACACCTTCCGATACTTGTCATCCCGAATGTAACCCAGTTCGGAACTGGTCGCGATCCATACCGAATCTCCTTCTTCAAGATAGACCACACCTGAGTTGGCGGGCAGGATACGGACCTCAGTGGAGATACCTGTTGACGGGTCCCAACGCTTGATATGCGTGAAGTCCGAGTACCATATCATGCCATGTCGGTCCACGAGCAGCCCTTCACCTTTGATCAACGGAAGTTCGGTCGGGGCAGGACCACAGCCCTCAGCGCCCAGCATCAACGGCTTGTAAACGTCGTTGATCGCCATGACGCGACCGTCAGGCATGGCAACCTGCGCGTAGAATGAATTGGACTCGCTGGGACACGCCAGTACGGTGATCGGCTGCTTTCGGTAAACATAGAGGCCCTTGTTGCTGGTCCCCACGGCCAGCATGCCGTGTTCCTTCAACTCGACCACGCTCCGTACCCTCGTATCCAATGGCAATCCATCCACGGCTCGTTCCGTTCGGAGTCCGGTGCCATCGGGTTCGAGGAGGATGCGATGCACCATGCCCGGTGTGACCAGGAAGACCGATCCCTGGAGTGGCTGCACATGCACCGCCGGCGCAATGTCGCCTTGTTCCGGCACAGGACTTATCGGAACCTCCACCAGCGTGGAGCTTTCCGGGTCCAGGCGCAGGGCCGGTGCTCCGGGGCGCAGCATATGGATCACACCTCCCAGGAAGAAAGGTCGCGATGTGTACGGTGGAAGGTGTATCACGGTCCGTATCGTGCTATCGGTCAACAGCATGAGCGTATCGTTCGCATGTACGGCCCACACGTGCGCTGTACTGGTCAATACAGTGACCTCGGGGATCAGGTTCTTGTCCGGCCAGAAGCGTGTCCAATTTCGCAGCAGCCACAGGTGATGCGCACTGCTGGGAGGCATCCCTTGGAAAGTGGCCAGATTCGAGTGCGCCATGATCCGCACCTTCCGTTCGGGTTGTTCCAGCGTGTACACATGGCCCCGTACGTCGTCGATGATCAACTCACCGGAGCGGGTATGCATCAGGTTGCGCAGTCGGGTGGTCTCCGCAACGTTGTTGTCCCTCATGGCCAGGTTGGTGAACCGTTGCCCGTCGTAACGGGTCAATCCACCTTCGGTGGTGATCCACAGATAGCCGGTCGTATCGGCCGCAATGGAACGCACACTGTTCTGGGGCAGTCCATTGTGTGTGGTATGGCGGGTCACCGACCAGCCTTCCGTGATACCCTTTGTTTGTGCAACGCTGCACTGGTTTGAAAGAAGCGTAGCGAGGATCAGTGCTGTTTTCCGCAACCCGCCCTTCATTGCCCCGGATACTGATGTGCGCGTGTCAGCCGCTGGAGTTCCACCAGATTGGCCACGCCGAGCTTATCGAACAACCGGGCCTTGTACGTGGCCACCGTGGAGGGGCTCAGGTCCATCACCGCTGCGATCTCTTTCACACCCGCACCGGCAAGTACTTTCTCCATGACCAAAAGTTCCCGATCTGAAAGGCGACCGAACAGGTCATGTCCACCCTCCGGCATCGGGGTCGATCCATGGTCCAGCGCGCGCATCTCCTGACCATGGCTGCGGTAGATGCCGCCACGCACCACGATATCCACCGCGCGCATCACTTCTTCCTCACTGCTTTCCTTGGTCAGGTAGCCGGCACAACCAAGTCCCAGAACCCGGTCCGAATAGATGTGCTCGGGGTTCATGCTGTACACCAGGATCCGCATTGCGGGCACACGTCGTCGTAACTCGGCGATGCTGTCCATCGCGTTGCGATCGCCCAACTGCAGATCGAGCACCACCATGTCAGGCTGCTCCACATTCAGCAATCTGTCCAACGCGTTCCAACTCTCCGCATCGAGTATCGTCAGGTGTGGGTAGCGCGCCATCATCAGGTTGCGCAATCCACGTCTGATGATGGTATGGTCGTCCGCCAGAATTACGCGTGAGATCATTCGTGTTGTGTTACGAAGTGGCAAAGCAACGCATCCCGACGCACCTCGTGTGGCCCAAATTCTACAAGCGTGTCCCGGACGTGTCCGTACTGTTGCAGCGTAGGCCATGCGAATGGCCGCGAATAGATCACCCCCGTCAACAGGTGGTTCGGTGTGAAAGGCTTCAAGCTCTTCATCCCGGCCGGGAGAGACCTGTTGATCGGGGGTGGCCCGTTCTTTACGGGCACCAAATGTAGTATTCACAAGTTCGGAAGTGCAGGGCTCAAGAAGCCTTGTACACGCATCCGGTCGGTGCACCGGGCTCTATGTGTGACCTTTGCACCCACATGAAGGCCCGTACGCTCAGGAAGACCAAGGTCAATGTGGTGACCCTCGGTTGCTCAAAGAACACCTTCGACAGCGAAGTGTTGATGGCCCAATTGAAGGCCAGCGGCATTGCCGTGGAACACGAAGCGGTGCATGACGATCACACCGTGGTGGTGATCAATACCTGCGGTTTCATCGATAATGCGAAGCAGGAAAGCATCGATACCATCCTGAGCTGGGCCAACGCCAAGGACCGTGGCGACGTGGAGAAAGTGTATGTCACGGGCTGCCTCAGCCAGCGGTATGCACCGGAGCTTCAAGCCGAGATCCCACAAGTTGACGCCTGGTTCGGAACGCGCGATCTGCCCCGCCTGTTGAAGACGCTGAAAGCGGACTACAAACACGAACTTGTGGGGGAGCGGCTGCTTACCACCCCCGCCCATTTCGCCTATTTCAAGATCAGTGAGGGCTGCGACCGTAAGTGCTCCTTCTGCGCCATCCCCTTGATGCGCGGAAAGCACGTGAGCACACCCCTGGAACAGCTCGTGACCAACGCACGGAACCTGGCCGCACGAGGGGTGAAGGAACTCATCCTCATCGCCCAGGACCTGACCTACTACGGACTGGACATTTACAAGAAACGCAACATCGATGAACTGGTGGCGCGTCTCAGTGACGTGGAGGGGATCGACTGGATCCGCTTGCACTACGCCTTTCCCAGCGGCTTTCCAATGGCGGTGCTCGATGTGATGCGAGAGCGCAGCAACGTGTGCAACTACCTGGACATGCCCTTGCAGCACGGCAGCACGCGCATGCTTACCCGCATGCGGCGCGGTATCACACAGGAAAGGACGGAAGCCTTGGTGAATACCATCCGTGAAACAGTGCCCGGTATCGCCATACGTACCACGCTCATCAGTGGTTTCCCAGGTGAAACCCACGCCGACCACGAGGACAACCTGCAGTGGATCGAACGCATGCGCTTCGACCGGCTCGGTGCCTTCACTTACAGCCACGAGGAGGACACCCATGCCCACACCTTCGAGGACGACGTACCTGCCGAAGTGAAGGAGCGACGCGCCCAGGAGATCATGGAACTGCAAGGAGGCATCAGCTACGAACTGAACCAAGCCAGGCTGGGCAGGGTATTCAAAGTGCTGGTGGACAAGGCCGAAAGTGGCCATTACATCGCCCGCACCGAATTCGACTCACCGGAGGTGGACAATGAGGTACTGATCCCGATGGCCGGGAACTACTTACGCATCGGGGATTTCGCGGAGGTGCGCATCACCGAGGCGAGCGAGCACGACCTGCGGGGTGTGGTGGTGTGAAGGCGCAGTAGGTCAACGGCCAGATGCTCAGGATCAGCGCAGCTGCAAGCCAGGTTCCCCGGTAGTTCTCAACACACCGGAACCATCCTAACGACGTTGCGTAGGGCCACGCAACACAAGGACATTCACGTCCAGGTGTCTCTGAAATGAGGCCGATGATCATCCCTGTTCTCCTGCTGCTCTCCCTCCCGGGAAGTACCCAGGTCCCCCTTCCATTCCACACGGCTGGGCCGGATGCAACGCTGTTGCTCGGCGATAAGGTTGAATCATTCACCGGGCAGGAACGGTCGCTGCGTGAAGTGACGTCCGTGGGTCCTGAGGGTGTGATGGTGCAGCGCGTCCGGCAATTCAAGCGGTACACACCTGCAGGGGACAGCTCCGCATGGCACACACATCTCGCCGCGCGTCTTGATCGACCGGTCCAAGCCGGTACGCTGTATTTCGAAGGTATCGTACCGGGGATCGAACCGTTCATAGCCGATGCACGGACCGTTCATTTCTGGCAAAGCGACACCCTTGAACCGATGATCCGGGTGGGAGGGCGCGATCTACGATACATCTGGAGAATGGATGAAAGCGGCGACCGCACATTGGTATTGCACGAGTTGAACTACAACTATATGCCCAGGGAAGTCACCAGCTACCACATCAAACGGTCGGGTTGCCGGGCAGAGCAGAACGACAGTGTTGCGGTGATCCATTGCCTGCCCGATGAAGGGCATCTTGCATCGGAACCAGCTTTCGTCTTCGTGATGGTGAACGGACAGCCCGTCCATGTATGGCGCGAACGTGCCGATGCGAAGGAGGATACCACTGTGCGTCATCGCCTGCTGGCCACCCTCGCACAAGACAGCGAACGGGCCCTGCTTTTCTCTACGGGCGAAGTGCTCGCCTACAAGCCGCACCGCTGGAAATGGAAGGGACGTGATGCCATTAAGAATTACATCGAACAAGCCGCTGGCGAACAGCAGGCCGGGATGCAGCGCATACCCTGAGGCAGGGATCACCCCGCCACGCCTATGTAACCCCTGAACGGGTGCTGCGTAATTGACGGAGCAATGCCGCATGCCTGGGAGCTATCCTCTCCCATAGCGATCCCCGGGCATCGGTGTTGCGACCGTTATTTCGGGTTGGTCCGTCCCCTTCACCGCGTTTCGCCGGTGAAGGGGACGTGTTCCTTTACCACGAAGCCTCAACAGAACGATGTTCGTCATGCACTGGAACCGCCTTTCGGTTCGGGAAAAGTGATCAACAGGTCATAGGCATGACCCGGGACGCCATCCCGTTGGAACTCCATGGCACCCAACACACGGAGGGTGCAGTCCCCTTCCGGAGCGGTCACCAGAGCGGCAGGGCCGAACGGGATGGAGAAGTGCAATCGGCGCATGGTGATGGAGTTGAGCGTCATCATGGTCCGGTCCGCCCCCTCGGGTCGTTCCTCCCAACGCGTCAGGAGATGTGTGATCCCGGTATCCAGCAACAGCGTCAACTGGTGTTGATCGCAGGGTGGATAGCACGCGAACCACCATCCTATGCGACAGCATTTGGGCTGGGCTGCGGGATGGAACTCGATGCGAAGAACCTCGGTCATGGCATGGGGAATCGCTCCGCAATGTGGAAAGGGCCGCAGACGATCGGAATGACATCGATCAGTGGCTGATATGATGTTGAGAACTTTTGATCGGGAAGGGTGGGGGGCAAATGTTCGATGACCGGAAGCGCAGCGGGTCCACTGATCCGTTATCGCCCTCCAGAGCATTGCCTCGCCATCATCCAGGTCGCGAACTACTTGTGCAACGTGGAAAACTACATGGCGGGGACCAGCCAAGGTGAACCCGTGGCAGTGACCTTCGCAAAGGTCCTCCGTGGTGGACCACCACCGAACATACATGGCCTACACCGATCTCGGCATCATGCTCGTGGAGGACAACATCGGCGATGCCCGGTTGATCCGCGAGTACCTGTCGGAGACGGAGTACAAGGGGGCCAAATTGCTCCACTTCACCTCCCTGAAGGAGGCCTTGGCGAGCCCGCTTGAACGAGGCGTTCCCCACAGCATCCTGTTGGACCTGAACCTGCCGGACACCGACGGGATCGAAACCGTTCGTGTGGTGCGGCGCACCTTCCGAGACAGCGCCATCGTAGTGCTTACCGGCCGCAACGATGATGCATTGGCGCTCCAAGCTCTGCAGGAAGGCGCCCAGAGCTATCTGGTGAAGAACGGACTGGATCCGCACCACCTTGGTCGCGTATTGCGCGAAGCCAACGAGCGCCACGATTTCATGATGCGCTTACGCGAAGCGGACCGAGCCATGGTGATGCGCGAGCGCCGCTTTCGTGCGCTGATCGAACACAGCAGTGACCTGACGCTGCTTCTGGATGCCTCCGGGAACATCAGCTACATCAGTCCGGAGGCAGCCCGTATCCTCACCGATGCATCCAAAGGCACGCTTCCCCCCGATATCATGACCGCGATGCATCCGGAGAGCAGAACCACCATACGACAAAGCATGGAGCAGATGGTCGCACCGTACGAACAGCCACGATCGATCACTGTACGTGGTCCTGATCGCGACGGTCAAGCGGTATGGATGGAAGGAACCCTGACCGATCTGTTGGGCGATCCCGCAGTGAACGCGATCGTGGTGAACCTGCACGACATCTCGAAGCGGCACCACGCGGAACTCGAACTCCAACGCACCAATGCCAGGCTGGAGGAACGTGTGGCCTTACGCACCGCAGAATTAAGCCGGGCACAGGATGAGCTGCGGGCCGCCTTACAGGCCGAACGCGAGGTCAACGACCTGAAAAGCAGATTCGTCTCCATGGCCTCACACGAGTTCAGAACACCCCTGAGCACGATCATGAGCTCCGTTGATCTGATCGCGCGCCACAATGCCGAGCCTGAGGTGCCCAGGATCACCGTGCATGTCGTACGCATCCGGAACAAGGTGCGCGAACTCACCGCGATCCTTAACGAATTCCTGTCTTTGGAGAAGTTGGAGAAGGGTCACGAACACTGCACCGTACAGGATGTCGATATCGTAACCCTGTGCGCCGAACTCGTTGAGGACATGAGCACCCTGGCGAAGCCCGGGCAGGAGATCCAATTCGAGAACACGGTTGCCAGCTGCACGATCAAGACGGACCCGAACATGCTCACCAGCGTGCTGCGCAATCTTTTGAGCAATGCATTGAAATATTCACCTGATGGCTCACCGGTCCGCTTTGTTCTGCTTCGGACCGCGGATGGGGTCCGGCTCAAGGTGGTCGATCGCGGCATCGGCATACCCGTGGAGGAACAACCACATCTTTTCGACCGTTTCTTCAGGGCCAGCAACGCCATCACGATCCAGGGCACCGGACTGGGCTTGCATATCGTGGCACGGTACCTTGACCTGATGCAGGGCCGTATCTCCTTCCAAAGCGCTCCGGGTAGCGGTACCTCCTTCATCGTGGAATTGCCGGACATGTTGGAACACGAACCATAGAGCGAAGCGCGGTACAGGAGTGGGTGCGGCCCCACGAGGATGGGCCGTAAGGCACTTTCATGACCAATATCATGTTGGCACCTGACCAATGTCAGATCCGGCCTCCTGGATCCATGCCACCTTGCACACTTAACTCGCGCATGGTATGCATACATGGAGCCTATTGCCCCCAGTGAGCGTGGAAGAACGCGCCATCCTGCACGATCTCGTCCGGATCGTGATACCGCCGGAAGGCAGTCGGAACTGGACCCGTTTCAACGAACTGGAATTCGTACATGCGGTAGTGAACCGGTGGTTGAAGAAGCACTACGACTTCCATGTGTCACCGGCCGACCTGTATGCGGCATTTGCACAACATGATCACTTGATCAAAGTAGTGGGTTGGGACCATTGCGGAAAGGATCTGACCGTTGAGTTGGAACACCGTTCATTCGCGCCCTATTCAGACCTGGATGCATGGCGGATCCACTTCAATGTGAGCGTGCCCATGCTGAAGTTGTTATTGGTGAACAACAGGGCATTACCGGCACAGGCGCCCGCGTACAAGCATGCCACACAACAGAAGCTTATGCAGCGGTTGAACACGCTGGCCCAGCAGCGTCCGACGAAGTTGGCCGCCTGAAGCATCCTCCGTGCCTCACAGGGTTGCCTTTCCAGCAACTGATCCCCCTTTTCGGTACGGAAGGACATGGCCACGCGGAAAGCGGAGAGATCGTTGCGGGTCATGTACATGAAATGTTCCCGCAATAGGCCGGTGACCGACCGTGATCTCCCCGGAACACCAAGCACGCTCATGCCTGTCGTTCGTGGGGTGGCAACTTCACGATCGTCAACCAGAAATTCTCAATGCTCCGGATCACGTCCATGAACGGATCGAAAGCCATGGGCTTGGTGATGTAGCAGTTCACATGGTGGGCATAACATTCCTGCACATCGGACGCTGAGGAGGAGGTGGTTAGCACCACCACCGGTATTGTACGCCAGAGCATATGGCCCTTCAAGCGTTCCAGCACCTCGTGCCCGTTCAACTTCGGCAGGTTGAGGTCCAACAGGATCATGTCCGGAGTGGGGGCATCCACGTATCCCCCTTTTCGTTCCATGAATTCCAGAGCGGCCTCCCCATCGGTCACCACGTTCAGGTTGTTCGGAATATGGCTCTCCAGAAGTGCTTCACGTGTCAGGCGAACGTCACCGGGGTTGTCCTCCACCAGCAGTATCTCGATCATTCTCATGTGTAGGAGGTTGTTTAGGGATGGTGAAATGGAATGTGGTACCGTGCCCGATCTTGGACCGGAACCAGATCTGTCCGCCGTGGCGCTCCACGGTCTTTTTTGCCACAGCCAGGCCGATACCGGTACCCGAGAACCGAACCCGGGTATGCAGGCGTTTGAATGGGATGAACACCCTGTCCGCATAGTGCTCCTCCATTCCGATGCCGTTGTCGGTGACACGGAAGGTCCAAGTATCACCGGAATCCTGTGCATCGACATGGACCACCGGTGGCTCCCCGGGTTTATGGAACTTGATGGCATTGCCTACAAGGTTCTGCACGAGTTGCGCCATTTCGGAACGGGCGGCACGCACCACGGGCAATGGCGCATGGGTCACCACTGCTCCAACTTCCTGAATGGCTGCTGAAAGATCGTGGAGGGTTTCGGCCAACACCTGATCCATGCGAACCTCCGTGGATTCCAACGGACGGTCCAATCGCGAATAGAGCAACAGGTCGTTGATCAACTGTTTCATTCGCGCAGCACCGTCCACAGCAAAGGCGATGAACTCGTTGGCATCGGCATCGAGACGATCGGAGTAACGACGTTGCAGCAACTGTACATAACTCGAAACCATGCGCAGTGGTTCCTGCAGGTCATGTGATGCGATGTAGGCGAATTGTTCCAGTTCCTTGTTCTGGTGCTCCAATCGCTCCCGCTGGGCCAGTAACTCATGCTCCGCCCGCTTGCGTTCGGTGATGTCGGTGGACAGGATGAACAAACCGTCCACCATCGGTTGAATGCTCAACTGGAACTGGGATTTGGTACCATTTGGGAAGGTGAACTCGTTTTCCATCACCTCCGATACTCGATCGGCCATGCAGCGTTGCATGACCTCGAACAAGGGGGTGTGCTCGATCCCCGGGTAGCGCTCCATCATGGTGCGCCCCAGAAGATCCTCACGCGATAACGTGCTCTGGGCCACCAGCGCATCGTTCACGTACAGGTACCGCCAGTCGAAACCGATTATTTGAATGCCCTCCATCATGTTGTCCAACGCATTGTGGTACCGCTGCTCGCTTTTCACGAGCTCCTCGGTGCGCTGTCTCACCCTTGCCTCCAA
>JBGTIB010000115.1:0-3423 GCA_041745875.1 Flavobacteriales bacterium
GGTGGTTGACATGCTGTGAAACTAATGACCCTGCGTCTATCAGCGGCGTTTCCTTGGGATGTAACTCCTTTAGACTAATTGCTTGGCCGTTGCCCGAATTCCGAGATCAAGCCCAATGCTCATCCGGGCCCAGAAGGCCGATCAGGATCATTCGGGAGCGAACGGCACCCTTTGTCCTGCGAAGTTCGGTCGCCATTTGAGCAAGCTTCCATCCTTCCTTGTGCATACTCGTCAGTTTCAATTCCTCCTCATTGTCCCAGTACATCCCGGTGCGGGTATGAGGATCATCCGTGATGTTGTCCGGTCGCTTGGTCCTATAAAGGGCCGTGGCATCATCAGTGACCAGGGAGTGCACGTTCCGCAACGGTGAAGCATAGATCTCCGATGCAACGTTCAGAATGGAATCCACCTCACGTTTCAATTCCTCGAACGCTGTCCTGTCCCGTACCCGGTCCAACAACACACCGATCTCGCGGTTCTTCCGCTCGGACCAGCCCAACAAGTTCAGGCTGGTGATCACGGCTTCATGTTCGTTGAAATAGCACTTGGCGTGGAGCACATGCAGATAGTACACCTCCAGATTGTGGATCGTTCGCAGATGTGCCATCACCTTGTCATCCATGGGCCGCTTGCCGAAGATCAGCTTGATGCGCACGCCCCGATCCGCTGCGTCCTTCAACCGCTCAATGTACATCAAGCGCGGGATCACATAGGCGCTCACGAGTGTCACTTCCCGCTCCGCTTTGCGGATGATCCGCTCAATGGCGGCGCTACAGTCCGTGGTAGTTAGAAACTCCGCCATGACTTTATGCTTGCTTCAGATCCACCGCTATCATCCTGAACTGCTCAAGCGCCGCCTCAAGGTCCGTCACGATCTCGGCAGCCAACACACCCGGCTCCGGCAGGTTCGCGCTATCCTCCAGACTATCGTCCTTCAACCAGAAGATGTCCAAGCTTGCCTTGTCGCGGGCCAGGATCTCGGCGTAGGTATACTTGCGCCAACGGCCTTCGGGGGACTTTTCACTCCAAGTGGCCTTGCGCTTATGCCGGTCCTCCGGCTTGAAGCAGGCGATGAAGTCCTTCAGGTCGGCGTACTGGAGCGGGTCGGTCTTCAGCGTGTGCTTGATGTTGGTGCGGTAGTCATAGATCCACACCTCCTTGGTCCAGGCATTCTTGCTGGCGGGCTTGTTCTCGAAGAAGAGCACGTTCGCCTTTACGCCCTGCGCATAGAACAGGCCGGTGGGCAGGCGTACGATCGTGTGCAGCTCGGTGGTCTTCAGCAGTTCCTTGCGCACTGTTTCGCCCGCGCCGCCTTCGAAGAGCACGTTGTCCGGCAGCACCACGGCGGCGCTGCCACCCACCTTCAGGATGGTACGGATGTGCTGCACGAAGTTGAGCTGCTTGTTGCTGGTGGTGGCCCAGAAGTCCTGGCGGTTGTAGGTGAGCGCCTCGCGCTTCTCCTCGCCCGCTTCGTTGGTGACAGTGGTGCTGCTCTTCTTGCCGAAGGGCGGATTGGTGAGCACGTAGTCGAAGCTCTCGTTCGGTGCGGCGCGCAAGCTGTCGTCGCGCACGATGGTAGGCTCGTGCTCCATGTCGCCCACGTTGTGCAGGAAGAGGTTCATCAGGCACAGGCGCGCGGTGCTGGTCACGATCTCCCAGCCACGGAATGTCTCGTACTTCAGGAACTTCTGCTGCTCCTTGTTCAGCTTGTGGTGCGTGGTGAGGTAGTCGTACGCCGCCAGGAAGAAACCGCCGGTGCCACAGGCCGGGTCGGCGATGGTCTTGTTCGGCTCGGGACGTACACATTCCACCATGGCCTGGATCAGCGGACGCGGTGTGAAGTACTGCCCGGCGCCGCTCTTCGTGTCCTCGGCGTTCTTCTGCAGCAGGCCTTCGTAGATGTCGCCCTTCACATCGGCACCCAGCACCACCCAGTTCTCACTGTCGATGAGGTTGATGAGCTTGTGCAGCTTGGCCGGGTCGCTGATCTTGTTCTGGGCCTTCACGAAAATGTCGCCCAGCATGCCCTTCTCCTTGCCCAGCCGGTCCAGCAATTTCACATAGTGCGTCTCCAGTTCGGCGCCGCTCTTGCCGCGCAGGCTCTGCCAGTCGTAGTCCTTCGGGATGTGCGTGTCGCGCTTGTAAGGTGGCTTGCTGTACTCATCGGCCATCTTCAGGAACAGCAGGTAGGTGAGCTGCTCCAAATAGTCGCCGTATCCCACGCCATCGTCGCGCAGGGTGTGGCAGAAGTTCCAGACTTTGTTGACGATGGCGGTGGAGGTCATTGCAGGGCGGGGTGATCAGGGCCACAAGTTCGGGTTTCATACTGTATGTGGGGAATTGATATTTTGCAGCATGGCCAACGGCAGCGAAGATGCCCTCCGCTTATTGCGCACCGCCGTTGGTGATCCCAATGCGACCTTCCGCGAGGGGCAGTTCGAGGCCATCCAGGACCTGGTGGAACACCGCAAACGTTTGCTGGTGGTGCAACGCACCGGCTGGGGCAAGAGCGCGGTCTACTTCATCAGCGCACGGCTGCTGCGCGATCGAGGTGCGGGGCCCACGCTCATCATCAGTCCGCTGCTTTCCTTGATGCGCAACCAACTGGTGGCCGCGGAGCGCATGGGCGTGAAGGCCGTTACCATCAACAGTTCCAACCGCAACGAGCGCGAGGAGGTCAAGGCACAGGTCCTCGCCGGTGAGGTCGACGCACTCCTGATCAGCCCGGAGCGCCTTGCCGATCAACGTTTCGTCAACCAGATCCTCCTGCCCATATCGGCGCGGATCGGCATGCTCGTGGTGGATGAAGCGCACTGCATCAGCGATTGGGGCCACGACTTCCGTCCGGACTACCGCCGCATCATCTCCATCCTGAAACGCCTGCCCTCCAACCTGCGCGTGCTCGGTACGACAGCAACGGCGAACCAGCGTGTGATCACCGACCTGAAGACCCAGCTTGGTGATCTGGAGATCCGAAGAGGGTCGCTTGTTCGCACCAGCTTGATGTTGGATGCATTGCGGATCCACGACCAGGCGGAACGCCTCGCATGGCTTGCCCACTATGTGCCCAAGCTGCCCGGCTCAGGCATCATCTACACGCTCACCACGCGCGATGCCGAACGTGTCGCGCAGTGGCTGCAGGAGAACGGCATCGAAGCGCGCGCCTATCACGCGAACATCGCCGGAGGTGCGGAGGCCGACACGAACATGCTGCGCGTGCAATTGGAGGACGACCTGCTTCATGGGCGCCTGAAGGCACTGGTGGCCACCACCGCGCTCGGCATGGGTTTCGACAAACCGGACCTGGGCTACGTGATCCACTACCAGGCCCCGGCTTCCATCATCGCCTACTATCAGCAGGTGGGCCGTGCGGGTCGCGCGATCGAGAAGGCGTACGGCATCCTGCTGCTGGGGGATGAGGAC
>JBGTIB010000116.1:0-5907 GCA_041745875.1 Flavobacteriales bacterium
CGCCTGCGTTGGATGCTGGAGGATAGCATCTGGCATACGGCCAGCATGGCAGCCGAACCGCAGGATACCACGCTGCCGGGCGTAGGCAACGATCCAGCGGACCCGGCCATCTTGGACTACCTCGGGACCACACCGCTGTACTTCCGTATGCTGCAAGGGATACCGCCCGGCACCAGCGTCACCATGGAATTGACCTATGTGGAATTGTTGCGTTATGCCAATGCCCGGGTGGAACTAATGATGGACCATGACCTCTCGCCATTGATGAGCGGCACCATCCCAGAAGTGAACATCGAGGTGCGGGTCCGATCACAACGTGCGCTCACAGGTATCGACTTAATGGGTACAGGAGTCTGGTCGCCGGCTACGGACATCACGCTGCTGACCGTGGATACCGCCGCGTTGTTCGTTTACGGCACCGATGTGCCGGCCAGCAACGGCTTCGTACTGGAATATGAGCTCGACCCGCTGGCCTATGGCACCAGTACCCTATCCACTTTCCTTCCCGATTCGTTGGTGAAGTGCGATGAACTGGGCCAGGGATTCTTCGTGCTGCTCATTGAACCGGAGCCGACCAGTACGGTCATCGCCAAGGACATTGTGATCATCATCGACCGCTCGGGCAGCATGCAGGGCACCAAGATCGAAGAGGCCAGGTCCGCTGCCTCGTTCATGGTGAACAACCTGAACGCGGGCGACCGCTTCAATGTGATCGCCTTCTCGAGCAACAACACTGCGTGGAGCACGGGCCTACAACCCTTCAATGCCTCCAGTATGATCTCTGCATTGAACTGGATCGACCAGATCACGGCATCGGGCATGACGAACATCAATGGTGCATTGACACTGGGCATCGAGAACTACATCGGCGCAGGGAGCCTCACGGCCAAACCGTTGGTATTCCTCACCGATGGCCAGGACACGGAATCCACCACCGCCATCATCCTGAACAATGCCTTGCAGGATCGGCTGGCCATCGCACCCGACCTGCAACTCTTCACCTTCGGTGTGGGCTCGGGCTACAACGAACAACTGCTGAACCAACTGGCGGTGCAGAACAACGGTGTGGCGCAGTTCATCAGTTCGGCCAACTTTTCGGCTGTGATGAACGACTTCTACACACAGATCCAAAACCCGGTGCTGCTCTCGCCCACGGCCACCTTCGACCGACCGGATATTGCCAACACCTACCCACAGCCCTTGGTGGGGCTGTTCGTGGGCCAGCAGATGGTGATCGTGGGTCGCTATGAAATACCCGGACCGGTGGACCTGCAGTTGGATGGCTTCGCTTCGGGCCAGCCGGTCACGTTCAACTACAACCTCGACCTCACCGGCGATCATCGGGAGGATCTGCAGTTCATTCCGAAGATCTGGGCCCAGCAAGCGATCCAGGCCTTGATGAACGAATACTACACCCATCCGGCCGGATCCGCGGATGCGCAATTGGTGCAGGACAGCATCGTCAGTTTCAGCATGTGCTATGGCGTGGGAAGTCCATTCACCAGTTTCGTGGATGATGGTGGAGGCACGCCAACCGTGGGCATGGAAGAAGAGGAAAGCATTGCACGTCCTGTGTTGTTCGTCTACCCGGACCCGGCTGTTGCGGGCAGCCCTCTCACGCTGGACCTGAGCGCACATGCTGGTGCGCGTCAGTTGCTTCTGCGCATCTACGACAGCTTGGGCAGGCTTGTATTCGAGGCCGACCTGTCCGCGCATGCCGGTGGCCTATGGGCATGGAACGGACTGGGGTTACAAGGCCAGGAGTTGAAAGGGCATCTGGTCCTGCAACTGTTCGATGGTGATACGGTGCATACCGGGCGCGCTACGCGGTTGTAAGGCGAAGGCTGGGAGCTACTGCTGACCACTGTGCAAGCGAGCGCAGTTCTATATGATCAACAATGAGCGGTACGTGTAGTCCACAGGCGAGGCGCCTGTGGGATTACACGTTCCGCTCGATGAACTTCACGATCTCACCGGCAATGTCCTTGCCCGTGGCCTTCTCGATCCCTTCGAGGCCGGGGCTGGAATTGACCTCTATCACCAGTGGGCCCCGGTCGCTTTGCAGCAGATCCACACCGGCCACATGCAGGCCCAGTGCCTTGGCGGCCTTGATGGCTGTGACTTCCTCGTCGTGCGTGAGTTCGATCAGTTCAGCGGTACCGCCCCGATGCAAGTTACTGCGGAACTCGCCTTCCTTGCCGGTACGTTTCATGGCGCCCACCACGCGGCCGTCCACCACGAAGGCACGGATGTCGATGCCCCGGCTTTCCTTGATGAACTCCTGCACGATGACCCTTGCCTTCAAACTATTGAAGGCCTCGCAGACCGCCACTGCCGCCTTCTTGGTCTCTGCCAGCACCACCCCCAGTCCCTGGGTACCTTCCAACAGTTTGATGATGCACGGAGCGCCGCCTACACTATCCACGATGCTGCCTACATCCTTGCTGTAGTTGGTGAACACCGTTTTGGGAATGCCAACCCCACTCCGCGTCAGGATCTGCATGCTGCGCAGCTTGTCGCGGCTGCGCACCAAGGCCTGGCTTTCGGTAGTGGTGAACACCTTCATCATCTCGAACTGACGCACCACGGCTGTTCCGTAAAATGTGACGCTGGCACCAATGCGGGGAATGATCGCATCGATATCGATGATGCGCTCACCGCCGTAGATCACCTGCGGATTGCGCTTTTCGATGAGGATGTCGCACTTCACGTGGTTCACCACGCGCGCAGAATGACCGCGTTTCTCGCAGGCTTCAATAAGTCGCTGCGTGGAGTAGAGCTTGCTGTCACGGGACAGCACGACGATGTTCATGGGTGGGGAATGGTGACCCGCGGGTGCGGGGGCCGGGATAAGTGGCCAAAGCTACGCGTGGACGAGGTGGTCACAAACTATTGAAGCATCCCATGTGGCGCGGGAGTTACTTCCATCCTATGCGGCAGGAATTGAGCCCTTCCCCATGGACCAGTTCGTTGTGTGGGCCGACAAGCGCCAGGCGATCCACGCAAAGAACGGCGCGGCCAGAACATCAATGGTCCAATGGACATGTTGGATCAACACTGCGGCCGATACCATCGCGGCACAAGCGATCATGGCCCAGCGTGCATAGCGCCCCGGCACGGCCCAGGTCAACAGACACACCGTTGCCACATGGCCGCTGAAGAACAGGTCCTTGCCATATGGCGCGTTGCCAGGATAGAAGTTCTGGATGATCGGGTCGTGCAGGGCCATCATATCCGGGGGTGGTTCCAAGGTGACCAATGCCATGGTGAGCATGCGGAACAACAGCAGCAGGAGGTAAGCTTGCAAAGCGCGCAGCAACAGCACTGGAGAACGCAAAAGCGTGGCGATCGCAAAGACCACGGCTGCGTACATCACAATGAACAGCGGCGTGGAAAGGTCCAACACGGGCAAGTGGTGCAACAGCGGCTCGGGTGGCACCATGCCCGGCTTAGATTCAAGCCAACGAAAAAAATGCGGCAGCGACAGCACAATGGGAATGGCTGCGAGAACAGTGACCACGGCAGTGCGCAGCAAGCGCGTGCGTTGCCCTGCCTGCACCTTCACCGGTGGGTTCATCGCTTCCAGCGGATACTCCACAGACCACGGAAGTCGCTCAGTGCATAGTTCGTGGCGTCATCCAAGGGATACCGGTCAATGATCACTCCGAACATGTCGACGGACAGGTCAAGGTCAGGTCGGCCGTGGCAGTGCAGACACATGGGGGAACTGATCACAATGGGACTGTAATATGCGACACTATCGCCCACGATAAATACCTCGGCAGGCAGTTCAGTCGGACGCACACCGGTGGCCAGCAGTGCCAGTGCGGCATCCAGACGGCCTTGCTCGTGATCATCGGGCTTGTTGTGCGGAGAGCGGATGCGGTCGCTGGTGCGTTTGATGCGCACGCCGTGGTGGGTGGCCAGCGAATCGGTGATCGGCAGCGCGGCAGTGCGGCAGTAGTCCATGGCGTGTTCCGCACCTCCCCTGGCCATGGCCCGTTTCACCTCGCCCGAGAGCGCCGCGAAAGTGGCCTGCGCAATGGCACTGCCCCGCTCCAAAGCCGCCTGCCCATCGAAGTCGTCGACGATGATAGGTTGGTCCGTGGGTTGTTCGCCCGGCCCAGCGCAGGCAGCAAGAAGACAGACCAGCACCAGTTCGATCGTTCCGCGCATGGCCCCGAAAGTACAGCGCGGGGCGGAGTTATTGGGGCGGTGGAACAATGTCCGGATGGGCAGAGCTCGCAGAGAATCGGAGTTGATCCGTCCACCAATTACCCTGGCGCATCTCCGCGCCTCTGTGCTCCGTGTGAGAAGATGGAGTGTGATCGACTCCGCACCTCCGCGTGAGGTCAGCTATTCGTTCCGATCAATGACTTGCCCTATGAATAGCTTCGCCCCATGACCGCCACCCTGCGCCCGTTCATGGAACATAGGCCCCTGGCGGCATTGACCGTGATCGCCCTGCTGCCCAGACTGGTGGCGGCGTTCTTCAGCGGTGGCTACTTCGCGCACGACGACCATTTTCTGGTGATCGAGGCCGCAGCTAGCTGGGTGGCGGGTTTCGACTACAACTACTGGCTGCCCTGGAACCAGGGCGATGACCCGCGCCCCAGCGGCCACAGTTTCTTCTATGTCGGCCTGCACTACCTGCTGTTCAGCGCACTGAAGTTCATCGGCATCACCGATCCCAAGGCACAGATGGTGGTGGTGCGTGTGCTGCATGCGCTGTGGAGCCTGGTGGTGGTACGCACAGGCTATCGCATTGCGCTCCGCCTTGGCGATGAACGCATCGCCTGGAACACCGGCCTCTTCCTCGCGCTGTTCTACTTCATGCCCTTCCTCGCGGTGCGCAACCTGGTGGAGGTGGCCTGCATTCCCTTCCTCATGCTGGGCATGTGGCAGCTGCTGCGCAACACCAATGGACCTACGATGCGCGATGTGTTCGTGGCGGGCATCTGGGTGGGCCTGGCCATGAACGTGCGTTTCCAGACCATCTTCTTCGCGGCAGGACTTGGACTGGCCTTCCTCTTCCTAAGACAATGGCGCCTGGCCTTCGCCGCCGGTGCAGGCATGCTGCTGCCGTTGCTCGTGATCCAAAGTGCGCTGGACATCTTTCTATGGGGCCGCCCCTTCGCGGAACTGGGCGAATACGTCGGCTACAACCTTATCCATACCACCACCTACTTCGACCAGCCGTGGTACAACTACCTGCTGCTGCTCGCCGGCATCTTCATTCCGCCGCTCAGCGTGGTGGTGTTCTTCGGCTTCTTCCGAAAACCAACGCCGCTGTTCATCTGGCTTCCGGTGCTCGTGTTCCTCGCCGTGCATTCGTACTTCCCCAACAAGCAGGAACGTTTCCTGCTGCCCATCTTGCCGCTGTTCTTCGCACTCGGTTTTGTGGCTTGGGAAAAGTGGCGCAGTGCCAGCGGCTGGTGGCAGCAACGTGCGGGCTTATGGCGCGGTGTCCTGGGCTTCACCTGGGTGCTGAACACCGTGCTGCTGGTGGTGCTGTGCTTCAGCTACAGCAAACGCAGTCGCGTGGAAGCGCTGTACCTGCTGCGCGAAGCAGGCCCCGTGCGTGGACTGGTGATCGAGGACAGCCGCGAAGGCGAAGCGCCCATGCCGCCGCTCTTCTACCTCGGCCAATGGGATGTAAGCGTGGTGGAATACAAGGACCCCGCGCTGGCCTTGCTGCCCATGCTGGAGTTCGAAGGGGCACGACGGCCCGATGTGGTGCTCTTCATCGGTGCGGAGGACCTCGATGCCCGCTGGAAGCATGTGGAAGCACAGGCCGGCCCGCTGGAGCTGATCGGTCGCGCCGAGCCGGGACTGCTGGACCGTACCATGCACTGGCTGAACCCGGTGAACAGGAATGAGACCATTGTGGTCGCTCGGTTCGGGGAC
>JBGTIB010000117.1:0-3711 GCA_041745875.1 Flavobacteriales bacterium
CGCACTGCGACAACCACACCTACATCGGCCACGATGTGCCGGACTGCACCAGCGACGAACTCTACAAAGGCATCATCGCGGAGAAGGCCACGGGCGTGTTCAACGGCAAGGTGTACGTGAAGCAGGACGCCCAGCGCACCCGCGCTTACCAGAGCAACGCCAACATCCTGCAAGGCGATGATGCCAAGGTGTACACCAAGCCCGAGTTGGAGATCTACGCCGACGATGTGAAGTGCAGTCACGGTTGCACCATCGGCCGCTTGGATGAGAAGGGCCTGTTCTACCTGCGTTCGCGTGGGGTGAGCGAGGCCGAAGCGCGTCGCATGCTCTCACACGCGTTCATGACGGATGTGTTGGAGCGGATCACGAACGTGGATTGGCGGAAGCACCTCGCAGGACTGATCGACGCGAAACTGGCATCACTCTAAGTGATCTCACACGGAGGCACGGAGCCACGGAGAAGAACAAATGCCATTCACGCGAAACCCCGAAGCGCATTCCTCCGTGTCTCCGTGCCTCCGTGTGATCCACATTCAATGAACACCAAAGAACAAACGGCAGTTAAGCAGGCGTTCAACGTCGAGGAGATCCGTGCGCAGTTCCCGATCCTGAAGGAGCTGGTGCATGGGAAGCCGCTGGTGTACTTCGACAACGCCGCCACCAGCCAGAAGCCGCGCCGTGTGATCAAGGCCGAGAGCGCCTACTACGCCACGATCAACGCCAACGTACACCGTGGCGTGCATACGTTGAGCACCAAGGCCACCGAAGCGCAGGAGGCCGCACGGGAGACCATCCGCAGGCACATCAACGCCAAGCACGCCCACGAGGTGATCTTCACCAGTGGCACCACGGCAAGCATGAACTTGGCGGCGTTCAGTTTGGGGCAATTGCTGCTGAAGCCCGGCGATGAGGTGCTGATCTCCGGCATGGAGCACCACGCGAACATCGTTCCCTGGCAGATGGTGTGTGAGCGGGTCGGGGCGGTGCTGAAGGTGATCCCAGTGACCGACTCAGGTGAGCTCGCATTAGGATCATCTGATCATCTGATCGACCAATTTTCTGATCGTACCCGCATCCTGGCGATCAGCCACGTGAGCAACACGTTGGGTACGATCAACCCGATCAAGGAGTTGATAGCCGAGGCAAAGCAGCGCGGCATCATCACCGTGGTGGATGGCGCGCAGGCGATACCGCACTTGGACGTGGATGTGCAGGACCTCGGCTGCGACCTCTATGCTTTCAGCGGGCACAAGGCCTACGGTCCCACGGGAACAGGCGTGCTCTACGGCCGCGAGGAACTTCTGAACGAGATGCCCCCCTGGCAGGGCGGCGGCGAGATGATCGACACCGTCACCTTCGAGAAGACCACCTACGCCAAACTGCCCTTCAAGTTCGAGGCCGGCACGCCGCACATCGCCGGCATCATAGGACTTGGCGAGGCCATCCGATGGATGGAGGACTACGACAAACAGGCCATGGCCGCGCACGAGCACATGCTGCTGGAGCACGCCACCAAGGAACTGCTCACCATCGACGGACTGCGCATCATCGGCACGGCGAAGGAAAAGGTGGGTGTGATCAGCTTCGTCATTGATGGTGTACACCACTACGACCTCGGCACCCTGCTCGACCAGCAAGGCATCGCCGTGCGTACGGGCCACCACTGCACCCAACCGCTGATGGAGCGCTTCGGCGTGAGCGGAACCACGCGGGCGAGTTTCGCGTGTTTCAATACGGTGGAAGAGGTGGAGGTGATGATGGTGGCAATGAAGAAGGCTGTGAAGATGTTGCGATGAAGGCCCTCGTACATATCATCCTGCTCTTGACCACAGTTCTTGCAATGACATTACAAGGCTGTGGCCCTTCGCTTACGGCACGCGTTGAAGAAGGCCTCAATCTGACCGAAAAGAAAAACTACCCTGCTGCGATCGATTACTTTAACCAGTTGATCAAGGACCATCCTAAAGCAGCAGAGGCTTGGAATGGAAGAGGTCTTGCTCGAAAGGGCGCTGGCGATGTTGAGGGGGCGTTCGATGACTACAACCAAGCCATCCAACTGGACCCCAACGGCGCTTATCTGTTCAATAATAGAGGAACTCTGCGTTGGGCAAATGGGGATCTGCCAGCTGCCATAAAGGACTTCGACACAACTCTGTCCTTGAACCCGAATTATGATCTAGCCTATTTCAACCGCGCTCAGGTGAAGATCCTGAGTGGTGATCACGCCGGTGCGCTCAGAGATCTGGATTCACTTAAGACACTGGTGGGAGAGGAACAATATCCTGATTACTTCTTTCATCGCGGGTATGCGGAAGGCGCTCTCAACCTATTCGAAGCTGCTGATGCCAACTTCACACGGTATTTAGCCAAAGCAGGTAATGCTCCCTTAGTTGGTCGGGCATACGGACAGCGGGGCATGAATCGCCTAAACCTTCAACTATATGATAGCGCCTTTGTGGATCTTCAGCGAGCTGAATCAAAGGGGCAGCGCGATAAGGATATTCTCTACTATCAGGGGTATGCTCTTTCAGCCCTCGGTCGATGGGAAGAGGCATTGACAGCGACTATGAAAACCCTTGAACTCGATCCGAGTTTTCCACACGCCCGATGGGGGCTGGGAAGATGTTATGAGGAGCTTGGAAAGCGTGAAGAAGCTTGTCAAGCATACCGCGATGCAGTTGCACTTGGGCACAATGACACAGAGGGCGGGATTCGCAGAGTTTGCAACTAACCATGACCACCCTCACCCAAACCCAACAAGAGCTCATCGACGAGTTCGCCATGTTCGCGGACTGGCAGGATCGCTATGAGCACCTGATCGAGCTGGGCAAGGACCTGCCGCTGATCGCGCCGGAGCACAAGGTGGATGAGAACCTGGTGCGCGGCTGCCAGTCGCGGGTGTGGCTCAATGCACAACTGGTGTCCGACCCCTCGGCTGCGCTCGGGGTGACACCAGTAGTGCATTTCACCGCCGACAGCGACGCCATGATCACCAAAGGCATCGTGGCGCTGCTTGTGCGCGTGTACAACGACCGCACGCCGCAGGAGATCCTCGGTGCATCCACGGAGTTCATCGACCGCATCGGGCTGCGCGAGCACCTGAGCCCGAACAGAGCTAATGGACTGAGCGCGATGATCGACCAGATGAAACGGTATGCGCTGGCCTTTTCGGCACAGTCGCTCTGATATGAGGACTAAGACTCACACGGAGGCGCGGAGGCACGGAGAAATTCCAGTGCTCGGTGGTATTGAGCTCCTCCGTGGCTCAGTGCCTCCGTGTGAGACCGCATTCATACACACGCTCCGCGAGTCATGACGCCCGAAGAGAAGAAGCACCTGGAAGACCGCGTGATCGACATGCTGCGGACGATCTACGACCCCGAGATCCCTGTGGACGTGTACGAACTGGGCTTGATCTACGAGGTGAACATCGGTGACGACGCGCATGTGGGCATCAAGATGACCTTGACCAGTCCATCCTGCCCGGTGGCCGAGAGCATGCCCAACGAGGTGGAGCAGAAGGTGGCCGGTGTGCAAGGTGTGACCAGCGCCAAGGTGGATATCACCTTCGAGCCGCCATGGGATAGGACGATGATGAGCGAGGCTGCGCAGCTGGAGTTGGGGTTCATGTAGGTTGGCCTCAGAGGCGCAAAGACGCAGAGAAGACATGTCCACCGAATCCATCAACAACAAGGTCGCCTCCTCCGGCAT
>JBGTIB010000118.1:0-30574 GCA_041745875.1 Flavobacteriales bacterium
GGTATGTCCTTGAGTTGACCTCAAAGACACCACCCGAACCGCCGAGACCGCATTCAAATCGACCCCACGCTTTTTCATCCTACAACCCTTACTATTGCTCAAATTATGTCCTGTTCAACTAAAACGTACCGGACAGCAGTGTCCTGAGGTCAATGGTGCAAAATGAAGCTCTTTGCACCTGCTGGCGGCGATCATCCATGTTAGGCCCCGCGTGAACAACGCAATTCCAAGCAAAGCACCAAGGACCAATAGGACTGTGTTCATTCCTCCAACAGCTTGGCAACGGACTTGAAGTTGCGAAAGAGTTGCATGTCGATCGGTCGATCAGGTAACTGGATGATCAGATGATCGAGGACCGGCATGATCAATATCTGATCATCTGATCGACCGATCATCTGATCAGCTCACACCACCACCCCCACCATCGCCTTCCTCACCGCCCCCTCCATCTTCCCCAGCATGGCATCCAATTCCTCCTCCGTCCAAGTCACGCGGATGTTGAAGCTGATGAGGCGGCTCATGACGGCGTCGCTCTTGGGGAACTTCAGGGTGTGCAGGTCCTGCGGCAGGCCGAGCTCGTGGGCCACCAGCTTGTAGGGCATGCTGAGGTTCTTCACATGGTCCCACTGCTTGATGTAGTGGAACATGTTGTCGTACCAGTACCCGTGCGGGATGCCTGCCTCCGCGAAGAGTTTCACGGTGGTGCGGGCGACCTGTTCATTGGGCAACAGCAGGTGGAAGAAGGTGGCACTGTCGCCGGCCTCATCGGTATGGCGGCGGAACTGCAGGCCGGGGATCTTGCTGAGGCGCTCCCGGATGATGGCTTTGTGCTTGCGCTGCTGGGCCAGGATGTAGGGCAGCTTGCGCGTCTGGGCCAGCCCAATGGCGGCGTTGATCTCGCCGATGCGGTAGTTGGTGCCCATGATCGGGTGTTGCTCCATGCCGCGGTTGTTGCCGATGTGGTCGTGGCCATGGTCGGCGAACTGCTGCGCAGTGTCCCACAGCTGGTGGTCGTCCGTGATCACCACGCCGCCTTCGCCGCAGGTATTGATCTTGAAGAAGTCGTAGCTGAAGCTGCCCATGCGCCCGAATGTGCCGAGCATTTTGCCCTTGTAGCTGGCGCCCAGGGCCTGCGCACTGTCCTCGATGAGCTGGATGTTCTTCTCCTTGCACAGGGCGAGGATGCCGTCCAGATCCGCAGCTGCTCCGCACATGTGCACGAGCAGCACGGCCTTTGTCTTTGGGCTGATGACGGCGCCGATGCCTTCGGCGCTCATGCAAAGCGTGTCATCGATCTCGGCGAAGACGGGAAGCGCACCAGCCAAAAGCACGGCCTCGATGGTGGCAATGTAGGTGAAAGGCGGCACGATGACCTCGTCGCCGTAGCCCACGCCGCACGCGGCCAGCATGGTGTTCACGGCGGTGCTTCCGCTGCTAACGGCCAGGCCGTACTTAGCACCGCAGAACTTTGCCACCTCGGCTTCGAAGTCCTTGGCTTTCCAATGGCCGTCACGCTGTGCATCGTGGTTGAAACGGAAAAGGACGCCCGTGTTGAGGACGTCCATCACTTCCTTCTTTTCTTCTTCTCCGAAGAGTTCGGTACCGGGCATGTTTCGCTTGCGTTTAGTGGACACAAAGGTATCCGCATGCAATGATCAACATGATCACGAAATGGCCAGCCGACGTAGCCCTAATTCAGTCGCTGAGGATGGAGGTTATCCGGACGCGCTGAACACCAACTTTTCGACTGATGATCGCTTACAACCCTGGCGCGTTACGGTTGATCACCAGACGCTCGATGCCATACACGGTGGACATACCATCGGTAAGTCGCAGCGTGTAATAACCAGAGGGCAGCGACATGATGTTCAACGGAGCACCGCCACGGACCACTTCAGCAAGTACCAAGCGACCGCCCTGGTCGTAGGCTTCAACACTTACCATGTCCATGGCTTCCAGGCCGCCGAAACGTACCTGGTCATCCGCAGGGTTGGGATAGATCGTCGGCGTGGTCTGATCGACCGCAGCGGAAATGCCGGTATGGTCGGCATCGATCACGACGATCTGTGTCTTGGCAACCGAACCGGTGCGGCCTTCCGAAACGAAGTAGTACTCGCCTGGATCTTTGATGGTGAAGGTGGTCGCATCCGTGTCGTAGGTGGTTCCAAAACCGATATGGATACCGCCGTTCGGTACGATACCACCAGCCCGGAATGTCTGGGCTGATACCTCGGTGAGCGTATGGTCACCGGTGAGTTGTAGTGCGATGGGGTCAGCGGCCTGGACCACCAGGAATTCCGGTAGGAATAGGTCGTTCTCAATGACCAGTTGGTGGGTGTGCTGTGCATGCAGGGTTACTGCAAGTAGCATAGTGGAGAAGAGAATGATGTGTTTCATGGCGAATGGATGTGTTATGGTTCATAGGTTGATAATGTCAGGCTTAAAGCAACAAGGACCGCACCGGACCGCCATCGCACCCACAGCGCACAGGAACAGGCACTGTAGTGCAACGCAGCCGTGTGGAACGTGCTCCCCGATCCGTGGAGTACGTTCGTGAAATTGCAAGAATGACAGGCATGCCACATCGTTCCGACCATCGAAACAGCTTGGGTACTGCGATATTCGTAATCCCGACCGAAGCATCACCCCATGAACAGATCCCTTGCACTCTTCTGTCACTTGTTGCTCCATGCAGCATGGTTGCCAACCTTGCAAGGCCAGGGTTGTAGTGATGCAGGTGTGTGTACGGCTGGACCCATGGGGCAGATCGCCGCGCATGGTGATAGTACGATGAAGGAAGCACGGCACATCGCACGCCTCATGTTCAGCTATGCCGTTGGCGAGCAGGGGGTGTTGATCACGCAGTTCATGCCGGAGATCGGTCTGGGCATCACCGAGCGGCTCTCGATCCAATTGAAAGTGCCTTACATCAGCGCCAGCGGCAACCTCGGAGACAACAGCGGCGTGGGCGATCTGGTAACAACGTTCAGCTACGCATTCATCAAAGAGCGGACGCGCAACCTCACCGCCATTGCGGGTGTGCGTTTACCTACTGGCAAATTCGAACCCGAGAACTTCAACCAAGCCACCTACGGTCCGAACGCGCAACCATTGCCCATGCCATACCAAGTAGGACTGGGCACCACCGACCTACTACTGGGCGGGCAATACCGTCACATGCGCTGGACCGGTACCCTCGCCTACCAGCACGTGCTGGAACAGAACAACCAGAGCACCTTCCTGCACCGCTATTGGCAGGATGTGCCCGAAGCGCTCGGCTACTTTGAGTCGTTCGCACTGGAGCGTGCCGACGATGCCGTTGCCCGGATCCAATACGCCATCCCCATCAAGCGTCTCACGCTTCAACCGGGGCTGCTGTCTATTTATCACCTCGGAATGGACAGCCGACTGGAGGTCGATGGACCGATCGATTTCATCGAACCTCCGCCAGCTATACGTCGTGACATCGAAGGTTCGGACGGCCTCACGCTCAACATCACAGCCGATGCCCGCTATGCCATCACTGACCAGTGGATCCTCGAATTGGCCTACGGTTCACCACTGTTGGTGCGGGAGGTGCGCCCCGATGGCCTCACCCGCAGCATGGTACTCAACCTTGGGCTGGCGTATCGCTTCGGGCGTTAGCGTTTGGAAGGGAGCTCGTACATCCTGCATCGCCCATCGAACCACTTTGGTCGAATGGACCTTGTGCATGCTGCGAACATTCTCCACTTTGCGCACATGCTCACATCACGCACACTCGCCACGCTGGCCTTCGGGGCCATTACTGCTGCCGCTTCCGCCCAACCGCTCACGGTGACCTATGCCGGGAACAGTGGTCGTGAAGCCTTTTATGCCCTCCATCGCTTGGGTGATGGTACCTTCCTGGTGGGTGGTGCAGCGGAGGACTTGGACTGGATCGATGCCGATGTCCCACGCACCGCCTGGTCCTCTGCCGGGATCACCAACTCCGGGGGACCGGTACGTATTGCGTTCATCCTGCGCCTCAGCGCCGACCTGCAAACACCGCTCGAAGTAGCTTACCTACCCAGCGGTGTCGCGCATGATATCCGCTTCATCAAAAGCACTTCCCTGCCCAACGCACCGGGTGGCGACCTGTTCATCAGCGGGAACACCTCGGGGGGGTATTTCCTGGGGAAGTTGAACAGCGATTGGATCAGCGGCACACCGACAGGATTCGATAATGTGCAGACCTTCGACGCCAGCGGTTACGTGAAGGAGAACCATCCCTGGGATGTGGGCAGCGACGGCAAGGTGGTACACGTCACCGGGGAAACGCACGGCTATGACTGGAGCGCGATGTACCGTTTGGATGCCAACGGCGAACGCGAGGTGGTGGAGCATTGGCGGGTGCATTGGATGAGCGCCGGCGGCGAATGGTATGGGACGCCCTCCTCCACATACAGCGACGCAGCGAACCCGCTCAGCCACAGCGGTGTGGTGTTCAAGCGCGGTGGGCGTTGCGATCTACGTTCCTGGAACACGACGGACTTCACATTGATCCAAGCCGACGGCAACGGTGGCACCAAGCAGGGCAAATGGCCGCTCGACTTCATGTTCAATGCACCGTGCGACCCAAACAACAGCCCTACCAGCAACGGCCCCGGATACACCGGCTACAACCCGGCCGCCACACCCATCTATGGCGCCAGCATCGTCACGATCGACCGACGCGACAACAGCATCTACCTCGGCATGAACATGAAGACCACCCTGCCTGGCGGTGAACCCGATTTCGAACCGGCCGTGATCAAGTTCAATGCGGATGGTTCATTGGCGTGGTGGAGCCGACTGTACCACGAGATCCAACCCGGTGGCGCACTGGTGAACTCATCCCCGGACCAGTACATCGACGGCATCGCAGTGGACTATTCTCAGCCATTGGCGAACGCGGACATCGTGGTGAACGCACGCTGCCACGGCAACAACGTGGAGAACCTTTGGGAGGGCAACACCATTGCGGCCACGCCCGGCGCGAGCGGGTTCCAGAACACATTCACGGGCACCAACGGCAACATCCACATCAGCTGGTTGGGCAAACTGGCCTGTGCTGACGGCACCTTGAAGCGCAGCACGTATGTCGCCGAATACGTGGAGGGCAACACCAACTTCGGTGCACCGCTGGCCGAACCGAACCTTGCCAATTGGCCGAACCCCAACACTGGCTGGCCCGATGTGAACACCACGCGCCTGGCTCGTGCCGCAGTCCGGACCACCGCGGATGGCAGTGTCTGCGTGGCCGGCGTGGGACGACGCACCATGACCACCGCCAATGCATGGCAGCAGATGCCCCTGCCTTCCTCGGGACTTACAGGCACCTGGAGCCAGTTCGTACGGGTCTATGCGCCCGATCTCTCGGCACCCAAATACAGCAGTCTCGTAGTTGGCGAATGGAACACTGCCAACGGTTCCGGCGGTGACAACACGGACATTTACGCCTTATGGAAAACCGCCGATGGGATAGTGGCCGTAGGGCGTCAGCGCGAGAACAACAGCACGCCCGGCACCCCACAAGGCAATACCATTCCGGTGACCAATGTCCCAAGCTGGGGACAGGCCGCTCCGCAGAATGAGAGCGCTGTGTTGCTGCACTTCACGGCCACCAATCTGGCAGACCCGGATGATGGACCGGACGTAAGCACCGCGCTCAACGACATCGACGGCCCCGCACCTTTGGCGTTGTTCCCGAACCCGGCGCAAGGCTTCGTCCAACTCGCATTGGAGGATGCAAGCGGCCGGCTGCTGCTGATCGATGCCACCGGCAGGACCGTGATGGACCGCACTGTGCGCAGCTCCGGGTACTGGCATACAATACCGTTGGAAGGCCTAGCGAGCGGGCTCCATGCGATCCACTTCATCCCGGATGCAGGCACACCAAGGACAGCGTTGCTGATGATCGCTCCCAGATAAGCGAACTCTTTCGCTCCGTGTGCCGAACGCCCTAGCAGCGCTCAGAGCAATGCCTTGCTGTACACCCGGTAGCGCTTCCACACTTTGCCACCCAATCGTTCCATTTGGGCGCACATGCGGGTGTTGCGTGTCATCACCAGGTGGCTGTCCAGGTGGGTGAAGCCTCGTCGATGGGCGGTGGAAAGCAGGTTCAAGGCAAGCACTGCGGTCAGCCCCCTGCCCTGTAGATGGGGCCGCACGGCACCGAGCAGTAAGTCCAGCTGACGGGAACGACGCATCGCCCGCAGGATGTGGAACCAGCCGAAGGGAAACAGGCTGCCATTGGCCTTGCGCTGTCCTTCGCTCATGTCGGGCGAGGCGATCACGAAAGCCATGGGTACATCCTGTGGATCAACGATGATCTCAACAAGCTCCGGGTCGAGGATGAACATGTACTTGGTGGCCAGGGCATGCATCTCCTTTTCACTCATCGGCACGAAGCCTAGCAAGCCGCCATAGGTATCGTTCACTGTGCGCAGTACCGGCACCACCCAGGGGCGCAGGGCGCGTTTGTTCGGCAGCGGCACACGGCGCAGTCCCAGTGAGCGCATGCAGCGTTCCGCGATCGGCCCGAAGCGCTTGAACATGTCAGGCACCAACTCCATCCGGTAGGAGACCATCTCCTCGTACGCTGCATAGCCCTTGGTGTCCAACATCAGCGGTATCCATTCCGGGTTGGTTGGCGTGGCCAGCACAGGCAGATGCTCGAAGCCTTCCACCTGCAAGCCCTGCGGATCCTTGTCGCTGAAACCGAAGGGGCCGATCACCCGGTCCATTCCCTGGCTGCGCGCCCATTCCTCCACCGTGGCGAGCAAGGCGCCGACGACGTACTGGTCGCAAATGGCATCGAGCTGGAAAAAGCGCGCCGTGCGTTCCCCGGTCGCTTCATTCCAGCCATGGTGTATGATGCCCATGATGCGTCCCACGGCAGTGCCATCGCGCCAGGCGAGCCAACACGCCACGGTGCAATGCGCCAGGGCTTCGTTCTTGGCGGGATCATGCAACTCACGTTCATCCGCCATCATCGGCGGCACCGCGTTGGGACGCTGGTCGGGAAGATCCAATGGCAGCTTGATGAAGCGTTGCAGTTCCGCCTTGGTCGTTACTCGCCTGATCTCCACGTGAGTTGATATTGCGCTAAAGGTGCGGAAAGGTTGGTTGCGATCCGCCGATCACTACCGGGCTATGAGGTCTTGATGCCGCGCCTGGCGGCGCTAAAGCCCGAAGAAGAAAACCACGGATACACACTGATGGACACGGATGGCCAAACGGTGTGATGTGATCCTACCCGTGGTTGAGGTGGGGTTGTTTAGGGGCCGATATCCGTGTTTATCTGTGTCCATCCGTGGTAAAGACCTTTGAAGTAGCGCGTCTGTAGGGCGCGCATGACCCGATAGCCCAGCCATGCACTACCGGGCCTACGCTACGCGTTCCGTAGGCTCTTACCTTGCGGTGATGCGTGCGCTATTCCTCGCCTTGATCCTGGTACCTGCTGCTGTGATCGCCCAGGTGGACCTACCACACTTCGGAACGCAGCAGGTGATCAACGGCTACGCGAAGGACATCGAGGGCGAGGTCCTCTCCTACTTTAGCGTGTACCCGGAGCATGCCACCACCGCACTGCTAACGCGCTGCACCGATGGGAAAAAGGCCATCGCGTGGGAAACAGCGGTAGTGCCGTTTGCACCCACCCCCAACTACTACTTCAGTTGGATCGCCGCGCACAACAGCACCACCAGCGGCGGCGAACGGAGCTTCGATCTGTTCATTGGGGAGGAAAAGGTGTTGACCTTCATCACACGCCATTCCGCTCAACCCGCCACGTGGCAGGCAGAAGGCAAGGACGGCGTGAAGCTCGTCTTCGAATTCAGCAAGCAGGATCGCCATGGCGATGCGCACGGCTTCGCGCACCTGCGGGTGCCGCTCAAGTACGTCTCGCTCGGACAGCCGCTGCGTCTGAAAGTGGTGGGCCACGCACAGAACAGCCCCGACTGGTTCATGACGTTCCGGTACACCTTCGAGGAGAAGGTTGAGGTTGAGGCGCTACCGTTCATTTATGCATGGCCTGAAGATGGAAGCTGGCAACCACTTCAGATCACTGTCATGCACTTCGGGCCTATGACCAAAATGAAGGTCAAGGTTGAGCAAGACGGCTCAAAGGCTTCGGCCAAGTTCATTGAGGTCAAGAATGGACTGAACACATTCGAAGCGGTAGTAACTCCGGTCAGCCAGCCTACCAAGGCGCGCGTGATCGTCCAGATTGATGGCACTCAGATATTCAACAAGCTCGTTGAAGTACAGCCTGTCATCCACCGCGACATCCACCTCGTCCACCACAGCCACACCGACATCGGCTACAGCCACCTGCAGGCCGAAGTGGAGACGATCCAGAACAACAACATCTTCAAGGCCATGGAGCTGATCGACCGCACGAAGGACCATCCCGAGGACAGTCGTTTCGTATGGAATGTGGAGAGCCTGTGGGCCGTGGAGAATTTCCTGGGCATAGCGAGCGAAGTGGATAAGCAACGTTTCATCGCGGCGGTGAAAAGCGGCAGTATCGCCCTCAGCGCGAACTACGCGAATGTCCTCACCGGCCTTTGCACTCCCGAGGAGATGCACTGGATCGTGGAGTACGCCGATTCGCTGCGGAAGTGGTACGACCTGCCGATCACCATGGCGATGCAGACGGACATCCCCGGCATGAGCTGGAGCATGGTGGACGCTTACGCCGCGCACGGCATCCGCCACCTGAGCCAGGGACCCAACTACATCCCCTACATGCCCGACGGCGGCGACCGCATCGGCAGCACCCTGCGCGAACAGGGCGACAAACCCTACTGGTGGAAGGGCACCACCGGGCGCGACAGCATACTCGTATGGACGGCAGGACAGGGCTATGGCGGCTGGCACGGCTTCACCGCCGGTGCGATCAAGGAACGCGGCACACGGAAGATCGCAGCCTACATGAACACGCTCGCCGCGAATGGCTATCCCTACGACATGCTGCAGTGGCGCTACAACATCGTGAGCGACAACGGCCCGGTGGACAGCACCCTCAGCGACTTCGTGCGCGACTGGAACGAGAAGTACATCTCACCACGTCTGATCATCGCCAACGCCGGCAAGATGATGCAGGAGTTCGAAACGAAGTATGGCAAGGACATCCCCACCTGGAGCGGCGACTTCACCCCGTACTGGGAGGATGGCGCGTACAGCACAGCGGCGGAAGAAGGCAATGTGCGTGTGCTCAGCGCGCGACTTTCCAACCTGATCGATGCGGCGAAGATCCTCGGCAAGCCCATCGACCCGCACCTGCTCTACCGCGCCAAGCGCAGCATCGTGATGTGGCACGAGCATACCTGGGGCGCGTGGTGCAGCATCAGCGATCCGGATGCGCACTTCACGAAAGACCAATGGCGGGTGAAGAAGGCGTTCGCGGATAGTGCGGGATGGTATGTGGAGGCGATGGAACAAGCATTGGCTCTCGACCGATCGGATGCCGACACGTTGCTCGTACTGAACACACTGCATTGGGGTAGAACAGGTAAGGTCGAAGTTGAAGGTCACCGGGCTTATGACTTCTACAAATTACCTGAAGCACAACGTGATCGGCGTTGGGTAACCCACCACGCGTTGGTCGGTACTTCCAATGTGGTCGAAGTTGATGCACGCGACTCAGTCCTGTTCACCTCAAATATTGCCAAACGCATCCGTTCCACACGACACCGCATGGGGGGGCTCATCCTCGCAAAAGAACCACCGCGGCCTGAGTTCAACTATGAATGGACTGTCCTCAACTCGGAGTGGCACCATGTTACAGGAACGGACGAACCGCTTACTGTCATCTACCGTGGTAAACCTACACCGCATCCCAGGCCTCCTGGATCGCATGGCGGGGGGTGGTGGAGCCGCGATTGGGCTGGACTTCCTGGCCTGGACAGCGTAGATGTACAATATCGCTATCGCTATGACCTGGTGCATGTAACATTCATGTTCGAAAAGACAATTGTTCGTACCAAGGAATCCATACATATCCCCCTCCCCTTCAACATCCCCAACGCCACCGTCCGCATCGGTGTTGGCGATACCAGTGTGACACCCGAGAGCGGCCGCATCCCCGGCAGCAACAACGACTTCTTCTGCGTCCAGCGCTGGATCGACGTGAGCAACGACAGCATGGGCGTCACCATCGTGTGCCCGCAAGGCGCGATCTGGGAGATCGGCGAGATGGTGGACGAGCGCAAGGTGAACCCCGGTCGCGGCACCAACCCCGAGCTATACAAGGCATGGAAGACCGAGGCGAAGAGCAGCAGCACCATCTACCTCTACGCCCTCAACAACTACTGGCACACCAACTTCAAGGCCGACCAGGAAGGACCGATCACTTTCGACATCTACTTGAAGATGCACGGGACGTTCGATCTGGAGGAGGCGCGGAGGTTCGGGATGGAGATGACAAGGCCCTTGATCACGTGGTGGAAATAGGAGACCACAGGGCCACGAAGGCACAGAGGCCGCGGAGAAGATCCAACTCTGTGCTGCTCCGTGCCTCTGTGACTCCGTGGTCTTCCCTGATATTTGCACTCCATGAAGAAGCGCCCTCCCAGCGGCCTCGGCGGCCTGGTATACAGCACCAACAAGAACTTGGGCACAGCTAAGGAACCGGCAACCCTTCCCCCGCAGCAGCAGGACCTCCGCATCCACCTAGACCGGCTGAAGGGCAACAAGGAGGTGACGCGCATCGTGGGTTTTGTGGGCAAGGAAGCGGACCTCGATGATCTTGGTCGCACGCTGAAAAGCAAGTGTGGCGTTGGGGGCAATACCAAGGACGGCGTGATCCTACTACAGGGCGACCACCGCGACAAGGTCCTGGCATTCCTGACGGAGAAAGGATACAAAGCGAAGAAGGCCGGTGGTTAGCGCCGTTGTACGGATCGCCTACTGCACCGCGTCGATCGCTGCCTGCAACTGGGCATCTTCCCCCGCATTCAATTGCATCCCTGTGTTCAGCACCACCTGCTCCGGCGGTAGCCCGATCCCCTCCCAGCGCACACCTTGCGGATCTTCCACCTGCTGGATGGAAACGCGGTAGTACCAAGCGTTCGGCAGTTCACGCCAGATCACGGTGCTGAGCGCGCCGTTCGTGGTATCGCCCACATGCACGGTGTTGTCCATGGCACGAAGCATCATCACCAGTCGTTCCGCAGCACTTACGGTGTAACGATCGGTAAGGACCACGATGCGGTAGTTGCGTGAGCCGGGTCCACTATCGACCTGCCAGGTGGTCCAGGGTGTGTAGTCGTCCAAGCCGGGCCCATTCTTGGTCCGCGACCGGAAGATCGGGCGTGTAGCACCGTTCAACTGGTCCAATTCGTTCAAGGCCCACGTGAAGTCACCACCCTGGTTGTGTCGCAGATCGATGATCAGTCCTTGGATGCTGCCCATGTCCGCCAGCATGCCATCGAGCTCCGCCCACGTATCCGATATGCTCGGAAAGTGGATGTACCCGATGGGCTGCCCGGTGATCCGTCCGTAGGTGGTGAGCGACTCATCCTCCCCTTTCGTGCGAACATCGGTGAGGTAGTTCTGCTTCACGACATTGAGCCGGAACAGGTCGTTGTCCACCAGATCGCGGTACACGCGGTTGCTGCTCCACACGCGCTGGCCGGACGTCACCAGTTGCACGTGGGCATCGTCCAGCGGTTCCAGCATTGCCGTGAGCACGCTGTACAAGCTGTCGTCGGAAAGGGCATTGTTCACCATGGGCCGGAACTGGCTGTAGGTCTCGTTCCAATCAACGCCGCGCTCCGGGAACACGGCATACAGTTCATCGAAGGTGCGCCACAACTCCTCGTACACGCCAACGGGATCGGCATCGGGTTCGGGCAGAAAGGCCTTCTCACAGCTGGTGGAAAGCAGAATGATCAAGAGGAACGCTGTTTTTTTCATGACTTGTGGAAATGGTAGGTGATGGCCACGTCGATCCCGTTCCGATAACTGATCAAGCGCGCCGGTTTGGAGACATCGAGGTACTCGAGCGAATAGTTGACACCAAGGCTCCACTGCGGAGCGAAACGATTGTCCGCACCGACTGTGAGCAGTGCCCGTCGGAAACTTCCGAAGGATGCCCAGCGCCCACCGGCGATGAAAGCCCCCAGGGTCGGCATGGTCTTGTGCGAGCGCTGGTCCTCGATGAAGTCATCGTCGTTGAGGGCATAAGGCGAGCGCGCCACCCACGACAGGAGCGGCAACGACAGTCCGGCATGCAAGTGCGTTCGTTCGTTCAGCGCATGCTCCAGCCGCACTGAGGGTCCCACACCGAAGAAGATGGTGTATCCGAAGGACGGGTATGTATAGCCCTGGTTGATCGAACCAAGCTGGCCAAAGAGACCACCTCCGAACAGGAGCCTGGTGCTGCCGGTGTCACCAACGCTCCACTGCAATTCGTAGGACAGGTCCACCAGCGTGAAGCCCGAGCGGGCCGTGGTCTCCTCCGAGCCATCCACCAGGTCCAGGAAGGGGTATGGGTCAGCAAAGCCGGCGGTATAGCCGTCGTAGCCGAGCCGGAGGGCGTGGCGGCATTCCGTGCTTTGGTGCGTGTATGATAGACCCATGTTCGGGAAAGCCGAACCACGATGGATCATGGGTGAGAACACCTGGTCCTGTCGTGCGATGTGGTGGTAGCCGGTGGCGAGAGAAAGGCTGCCACCTTCGGCTCGCTGGGCGAAGAGCCCGCTCGCAATTGGCAGGAAAGCCACCGTGATCAAAGCGGCTGTTGTGCTGATGGTAGGGGTTCGCATTGGAGGATCAAAAAAGTTTGGATCGCGATTCAATGGACTGGGACGTATGTGCGAAGTCGGATGTAACAGATGGCACCGATCTTTTTGACATCCTCCAAGCATCATGACCCGGTCAGGTCGGAAGCCATTCGCGATCTTGGCCGAACGCTAGATCGGGCGTGTCGCTTTGACCAGGGAGGGGTTCCATAAGTCCATTACCCCAGAACTTTGCGGGTGCAATGCCACGGAAAAGAGCACCCAAGACCTACCGCTTCACCGCCCCACTGGTGCGCGAGAAGACCGACTACACCTGGTACTACGTGGAATTCCCCCACGACGTGCAGCAGGAGTTCGGTACCAGGGGTCGGGTGCGTATGAAAGGCCTGATCAACGGGGTGGCCGTGGACCGTGCGTTGATACCCACCAAGAGCGGTTACCACATCATCATCCTGGGTGGCGACATCCGCAGGGCGGCCAAACTGAAGAAGGAGGGTGAGCCCGTAAGCGTGGAGATCTGGCTGGACCCCGAGCCGGACCGCATCGACATCCCCGAGGATCTGGCTGTAACGCTCGACTTCATTCCCGAAATGAAAGCTGCGTGGGAAAAGCTGACGCCCGGCATGCAGCGCAGCATGTGCTACTGGGTGGGCAGCGGAAAGACCGAAGCCACACGCGCCAAACGGATCGCTGAACTGTTGCGTCGCTTCGAGTCAGGCGACTTCCAAGTGGGCAAGGGATCGAAGGGAAAGTAGCCAGGCCTCGAACGTTGCGTGCACGCACTTGCGTTCAGGGTGATCACCTTGTTGCCTTAGAAGGACCGGTCGTGCATTCTTTCCCTGCGATCGGGATGTGCCAAATGCGAAACCCTTGCATAGCGCTCGGCCATGCAAGGGTTTCGCGACAAGTTCGAGCAGTTCCTAGTGCAGCACCACGCGCTCGCGCCAGGCACTGTCGGCACCGGTCATTTCGAGTATATACAGTCCGCGCAGACCTTGGAGGTCAAGAACGGACACGACACCGACGGGCAGCATGCCACCGCGGCGTACCTCACGACCGTTGCTGTCCAATAGACGCCACTCCTGCACCTCACCCGCACGGGCGGATGGCAGTACGTTCAAGTGGCCATCCGATGGGTTCGGCCATACTTCGGTGCGCCCCGCATTATCCGGGTCGGCGATGGAGGTGGACAAATTCGGACGGCAAGCAGTAACGGTCACATCATCGATATACCAACCCGCACGGTTCACCACCGTTGTGGCCCACATATGGAAAGTGATGTTGACCGCCGGGTTACCCAGGAATTGCGTCAGGTCCACCCCCTCTGACAACCACCCCTGGCTGTTGGCCGTGCTGTTATTGAGGTATACCTGGGTTCCGTTCACCTCGATATAGATGTAGTCGAAGTTGGTGAAAACCTCATAATAGCTCTGGTACTGTAGACTGGCTGAAGTGAAGGTGGGGTCGCTCAGGTCCACCGTGAGGCCTACAATACTGGCCGCACCGCTGTTCTGGTAACAATCATTCAGCACCGTGCCCCAACCCTGGGTACCCGAAGCGGCTCCAGTAGGCGGTACGGAAGTGCCCTCGCAGATCACGTTGGCCCAAGGACCACCGATCACGCCATGTTCCCAATTCTGGTAACCGCTGACCACCAGCCCACCGGGACCGGACTCGAAGTCATTGAAGTAGACGACGACCGTGCTGTCAGGGCATTGCGCATGGAGCATGGTGCAGCAGGAGAATGCAACGAGTAGGAGTAGTGATCGCATCATGGGAATGTGGTTTGGTGGTGAAAAATAGTGCTTTGGACCGAATGTGCATTCGCCCCACTTCAGAACGTTTGATGACACTTGATCAAGGCAAGCCACACCAGTAGGACGCCTTATCGGGTTCGCAGCGAGCGTAGAGCGGCAACTCCATGCCGGGCTTCACCAACAACAGTTCCCAGGGATCGGGCATGTGCAGGCACACCGCGCCATCCTTGGTGGGTTCCAATGTCAAGGCCCGCTCATGGGGCTTCTCGGCTCGCGCCCTGCAGAGGCCCAGGTTCAACAGTGCTCCCTCGCCCACTCCGGTGCGTGCAGTGAAAGCGCGGATATCCATGTAGCCCTGCAACAGATACTCCTGCAACTGTTCGGCACGTTGGGTTCGCCATACATCGCGCCCGGCAGCAGCTTTGAGTTCTTCCACGGCATCGAACTGGACCTTGGTCGGCTCGGTATAGCCAGGCTTGAAGGGCGCCTTGGGCCTGGGGTCGTTCTGTAATTCCAGAAAAAGTGGTGCGCTCTTGCCGGGCAATACCAGGATCAACTCCTTCTCTGGAATGTAAAGCATGTACTCCAAGCCTTTCTCGGTGGGAACATAACCCTGGTAACGCTGGTATTCCCCGTTCACTTCACGGCGACGCAGGAGACCGAGACGCACCATGGGACCCAGTCCGGCATGCCTGCCGAGGAAGTCGGTCAACTCCTCGTAGCCTTGTTCCCTGGAACGCTTGATCCGGTTCCACCGTGCTTCGAACATCGCCACTCCCATGGTGCCAAGGTCGGCACGTCGTGGGCGCACTTTCCAGGGGTACCCCGGCGGATTACCAATAGCCCGATGTTGATCCCCTCGATAAAGTCCGGTCCTGCTACAGGAACGATCGGCAGCGAGAGCCGGAGTTCCTGAGGAAAGGCTTCACACCACGTGATGTTGATATTGCATGCTGAACTATTGAACAGGGAGCGCAGGTGCATCGACCTACCTACCCCCGACCACGCGGAAAACACGACCGTGCCCGGTCCGAACGAGATAGGCCCCTCCTGATAATTCGGCGGTCGGGATCAGTTGGGTACGTGGGTAGCTGGCCACCTGTCGTCCCACCGCATCGAAGAGCGTGACATCCGCGACCTGCTCCAACCAGATATTGCCGTCGGGCAGGTAGCTCCAGCGCAAAGCCTCCTGCGATCCAGGGTTCGCCACGGATACCGTGAGTTCCCCGGCGCAGAGGCAGGCGTTGGTCCAGACATCATTGGAGGTGGCGGGGTCGCCATCGTCGCAGGGGGTGCCCGGCACCGTGGTACCACCCACGATGTCGGCGCAGTCGGGGATGCGGAAGCCAACGAAGGCTGTCCGCAACTTACCGTCAACCCACGAGAACGCCCCGCTGAAGATGACAAGATCACCCATGGCTCTAATGCTATACATATGGGGATTCCAGATTCCGAAGTCGGGGCTCCAGTCATTCAATAAACCAGTTTCTTGGTCATAAATGGCCAGACCCATTCGTGTCTGCCCCTGCGCGATCCAGAAAAAACCACCCACAAAACGTTTGCCCCAATGGCATATCCCCGTCGAGGCAGCATTGTAGTCGAGCCCATCTAGTTCCGCTTCGAAAGGGTTCACCACCCCCGTCACGGGATCAATGGCCACCACCCAAGGATGTAGCCAACCGTTAACGTTTTGGAAACCTCCTGTGACGAGGATCTCATTCTCGCTCACGTGCAATTCAGCCGCACTCGCTGGCCACACTGATGCTGCCCATGGTTGCATCTGTCCCGACATCGCATCCACTGCGGCCAAATTGCCGGCAGACATTCCTCCCACTTGTTGGAATAACCCCGTGAAATACAGGATACTCCCTCGTATGCCCATGGATCTGACATGACCGGATAAAACATTCGGATCCCAAACTGAAAGGGTTCCAGTAGAGATATCCCATTTGGCAATGGCCGTGCGAGGTATTCCGTTCACCATGGTGAAATTGCCACCCAGGAAGAGGTTGTTGCCTTCGGCCAAAATTGTCCGTACTCTTCCATTCACGGGGGGTGCCAATGGCAGTAGTGACCCAGTAATTCCATCCAACGCTGCCAACCGTTGCCTGGGCTCGCCATTGATGGTGAGGAAGTCGCCACCGATGTAGACGACGCCATCGGAGACCGCTATTGATCTTACAGTACTGTCAGCCGAGGCTGACCAATCGGTCGCAAGGCCCGTGTTCATGTCCAGCGCTGCAAAATGGAGTTTTGGTATGCCGCCGATGCTATTGAACCCACCCGCGAGATAAACGCTGGCACCGGACACCGCAATGGCTGCTACGGGGCCACCAATTGATACGGCGGGCCCCAGCACCGCCCCAGTTGTCTTGTCCAATGCTGCCGCGCGATAGCGTAATTGCCCACCGATCTCGCGAAAATTACCTCCCGCCCATACCGTATCACCTTGCACCGCAATGCTGGAAACCGTGTTGTCCGGCCCCGGATCCCATGGGATCAGCGCCCCCGCAGCCACGTCGTACGCAGCAAGGCTTTTTCGATCTTCTCCAAACAGCGCATTGAACGACCCTCCGATGTAGAGGATGTTCCCCGAGCTTCGCAGCGCACGTACCCCTGTCATGTTATACTGGGTATTGGGTGTCGGCACAGGTTGTGGGTCGAAAGGAAGAACATCACCACCGAGCGTATCCACAGCCGCCAGCCAATTCCGGGGCAACCCACCGATGGTCGTAAAGGAGCCACCCACATATATCGCATCCGCATGGCCCGCGAGAGCGAAAACCCATGGGTCGACATTCGGTGACCACGGCAACAGGCCACCGGAATATCGATCGAACGCGGCGAGGTTGCCACGTGCTTGTCCTTCGATCTCACTGAAACTCCCTGCGCAGTATAGTGCGGCACCATGCATCATGAGTACACTGATATTTGACCCGGTCAGATCGGGAGCCCAGGGAAGTACCGTACCATCCAACGTGCTGATCGCAGCCAATCGACTTCTTGGCTCCCCATTTACCGAACTAAAAACTCCACCGATATACAAGATGTCTCCATCAAGCACCAGTGTCATCACATTGTGGTTTACAACTGGCGCCCAAGGGTGCAGACTACCATCTGCATTTATCCGGGCCACACGATATCGTTGCTCACCAGCGACCTCATTGAACTGGCCTCCGATATACCACCCCCCCACCCCATCCGAGATCACTGCGTCCACATTCCGGCCAACAAGCGGGGAAGTAAGATTGGGTTCCCCGGAAATGGGATCTACAATTGCTCCAAACGGTAATGCTGGCCCTATGTGGTCAAAGGTGCCGGCCAAGTAAAGCATGTCGTTCGCACTATCGATCGCCATCGCCCGCACCGCACCATTCACATGCCACCAATGGTCTTGCAGCACTTGGGCACTTAAGCGAACTGGCGTTGCGATCATGATCGAACCCAGCACCAGGTAAGCGATCGATCTCTTCATGACAGTAGATGATCTTGCAGCGTGTAAGGCAGTGCGCTGCGGTGGCTTTGTATGGTGAAGGTAGATCGAAGCGCGATCCAATGGAAACAAGGCTAATGGAAAGTACACTGCTACTTTCACCCCAACAATTGAACACCATGCCTGCTTACATCATTATCGACGTGGAGATCACCGATCCTTCCGTCTATGAGGAATACAAGAAGTTCACCCCCGCCACGCTTGTTGCCCATGGTGGTCGCTTTCTGGTACGGGGCGCACCCGCCGAGCTGCTTGAAGGCGAGCGGCCTCCGGGCAGGATCGTCGTGCTGGAATTCCCCGACCTCGCTGCGGCAAAAGCATGGTGGTCCTCTCCGGAGTATGCGCCGGCGAAGGCGATCCGGCAGAAAGCCTCGGTCAGTTGGATGGTGGCGGTGGATGGCGTGGCCTGAGGATCACTGTTCCATCCGCCTTGCAGTATCGGCCTGAAGGATCCTTGTGAGAGACCTGGGCCGGTACCTATCGGTTTGGTGCGATAGGAATAGTACGGACTACTGACTTGGCCGGAGATCCCACCTGGAACGCCGTTACTGTTTCGTGAAGCGGGCCTGCATACGACCGTCCGTACCGTCCACAACTACTTGGTACACGCCGGGTGCCAGTTCGCCGATGGCGATGGGACCGCCGAGGTGCCGCACCGTGGACACCAACTTGCCAGAGGCATCGAAGATCATGGCGGTGGCATTGGCCGGTACACCGTCCAAGGTGAGGAGATCGGTGGCTGGGTTGGGGAACACGGAGAAGGTCCTGCCGACCAGTTCGGGAACTGAAGTGTACATTCCTTCCACCGCGATGAACGTGGCATTGATGGGCGGTGCGGGAATGACGTCCACGATGCCACTGGGCCAGTTGATCCGCACTTCGGTGATCTCGGTATCCTGACCAAGACCGAAATGTGCGGTGATGCTGCTCATATACTCGAAGCCATCCCCGCTTTTCACATCGCGTATCTGCGTGCCCAACGCGCTCGTCACCGTCACCCGCGCGCCGATCCCGTTGCGGTTGCTTTGCACGCCCTCCAGGTGGATCTTGATCCAGTTGTTGTCGTTGCCTTGATTGATCCTCGCCGTGGCGCCGCTTACGATATCGAGGAAGCCATCGTTGTTAAGGTCACCGATCGGACCACTGGACATGGAGGTCGGATCCTGCGAAAAGGTCATATCGCCACTGTTGTAATGGATGGCGTTGCCGCCAAGAATGTCCAAGTAGCCATCGTTGTTGAAGTCGTGCGTGGTCCATTCGATGGACTGGCTCACATTCACCTCCATGCCCGAACCGATGGTGACATCGGTGAAGGTGCCGTCGCCATTGTTGCGCATCAACTTGTGGACCAGACTCGAACTGGAGCCGATGAAGATGTCCATGTCGCCATCATTGTCGAAGTCGCCCCAGGCACTTGACCAGCTCTGGTGCCCATCGGCAAGACCCAACGATGGTGCCATGTCCGAGAAGGTGAGATCACCGTTGTTGCGCATCAGCAGGTCCACGGGATCACAACCGCACTTGGCCACGAAGAGGTCCACCCTGCCATCGTTGTCGTAGTCGGTCCAGATGGACCCGTAGTTGCCACAGGTGGAACCCAGGCCTCCCTGGTTGAAGCTGAGGTTATTGGAGCCATCGTTGAGGAAGTACACATTGGCATCCACATCGTGGCATACGAAGGCATCCAGATGCCCGTCGGCATTGAGGTCCACGAAGTTGGTCCTTTGGCTGAAGATGTACTCCGTGAAACTGAGTTCCGTGTATGCGGTACCCGTCGCGTTGGCGATCATGAACGTCACACCACTGCCACCGCCATACATCAGGTCGTTGAAGCCGTTGCCGTCGATATCGCCTGCGGCCATACTCCACGAAGCTGAATGGTCGGCCGTGGATGTAGGGATCGTAACACTGTTGTAACCTCCTGCCGCCAACTGGTAGGCGATACGGATATCCTGAGAGCCCGGTGTAACGACGTCATCGAGCGCGTCGCCGTTCATGTCCACCACGCCCATCACATACCCGGCACCAGGAATTTGCGTGTTGATGAAGGTGACCATGCCTGCAGGAGGATCCGGAATGTTCAACTCGGTAAGTTGGAACGTGAAGCCCTGTGCGGTCCAATAGCTGTCGAATGCGATCCGATAGGTGACACCTGCGGTTACCGAAAAAATGGCGATCGAACTGAACCCCGGTCCGGAATCGTCGTCGCCCGCATGACAGACGGGCGCTGCGCAGGTCCCGGAATACACGTGGAAGCGCGTGTCCACGTTAGGAAAGCCGTCCACACTGGTGGAGAGGCGGACGAGGGTATCCTGCAATGGTGTGTAGGAATACCAGATCCCAGCGGACGCAGCGCTCGCATTTCCTGCGCAGATCAAGGTGGGGGGCTGGCCAACCACGCTCGCCACTGTATATATCCCAGGGAGAATGGGCAAAGCCGTGGCGCAATCGCTCTGCGCATGCATCGACAGCGTAGGCAATGCAATAAAAGCTATGATCAGGTTACGCATGACAGGGTGGATCTGGTGCCAAGGTAGCGCGTTCGAGCTATCGCTGGTATACCTGTATCACATTCACCAACCGACATGAACCGACATGGAAAGACCCTTTTAACTTTGTTCTCATGCAGGTATTCCAGCGACGCATACCGCACCGCCAGGTATCCCGAACAATTTCACGTTCATCCGCACCAAGGGGCAACTTGTTCGCGACGGCGGCCTGCCTCATCCTCATCCTGCAGGGATCCACCGCCTCATCCCAGGAGCGTACAAATACCCTGAACAAGAGCCTGGGCCTTGGCTTCCATCTGGCGCAATTCCAACGGGACTTCGGAATGGGTGTGAACGTCACCTCGCCCTTATTTCTCTTCGATGCTGTGGCTGTGCGGGCACGAGCGAATTTCATGTTCCACGAGCACGTACACAATGCGGATATGACGTGGACTCCCTACTGGAACGCATCACTGGGTCTGGTCGGTGTTTCCGGCTATGTTGGTGATCGCATCCGCTTGTATGGTGAAGGCGGAGCCATCGCGCTTTTCCCTGCGCCGGAATTCTCTTCGTCCGACATGGAGATCGGGGGTTATGGGACCTTCGGGTTCGAACTGTTCCCCCATGACGCATGGAACTACTACATTGAACTTGGCGGCATAGGGACCGGTGCCACGGCCGATCGTATCCCCACCTCCCCGATCTACTCGAACGGGTTCATGATCATGGTGGGGATGAGAATGTATCTGAAGGACCGACCCGGGACCTGATACACATCCATACTTGGACGGCCCCTGTTGTCCCGTCCACCCTTTCCTACCTTCGATCTCCGCTGCGCGGTGTGAAGCATGGAAGCCTCTGATGTATGGTCGATCGACGCGGAGGGGCAGTTGCTCATCCGACTGGCCGTGGCCACCGGCGTGGGTTTCCTGATCGGTCTTGAGCGGGAATTCAACACGCGGGTAAGGGGCAGTGCCGAACAGGAGGAAGGCGTCGTGGAGAAGCAATTCGCCGGTCTGCGTACCTACACCTTCATCGCAATGGTCGGCTTCCTGGCGGCCATGGTGGCGCAGGACATGGGCCCGTGGTTCTTCCCTGCAGCATTCGTCGGTTTCATCGCCCTGGTGGTCTCCTCCTACTTCCTCAGTGCGTCGCGTGGTGAGATCGGTGTCACCTCCGAGGTCACCGCCATCATCACCTTCCTGCTCGGGACCTTGGCGTTCCAAGGACATCTGCTGTTCACGATCATCACCTGCGTGTTGGTCCTGGTCCTGCTCTCCTTCAAACTACCGCTGCATCGCTTCGTGCAAACGATGACCGAACAAGAGATCCGCGCGGTGGTGCAGTTCGCCATCATCACCGCTTTGGTCTTACCCTTCCTGCCTAATGAAGGTTATGGACCTTACGATATCTGGAACCCCAAGGAGATCTGGACCATGGTGATCCTGATCGCGGGGATCAGCCTGGTGGGATACCTCCTGGCCAAAGCGATGGGCAACAGAGGCACCTTGTGGGCCGGGCTCATGGGCGGGCTGGCATCCAGCACGGCGGTCGCGCTGAGCTTCGCGCGAAAAGCTCGGGATGAGCAAGGATCCGTGACGTACCTGGCTGTAGGCATCATCGCCGCATCCGCCATCATGTTCCCACGCGTACTGCTCGAGGTCCTGGTCCTGAACCCTGCACTCGCAGAGCGCATGTGGCTGTTCCTCGCATTGATCACTGGCGGCGCTCTTGTGGTCGCCGTCATCATGGTACGCAAGAAGAAGAACGGGGAGCATCCGGAACCGGTCCTGACCAATCCCCTCAACTTCCGGATGGCAATTCAATTCGCCCTGCTGTACGCGTTCATTCGCTGGCTGGTGGCCTTTACCCAGGAGCGTTTCGGCGACACAGGCACCTACGTGGCAGGGCTGATCTCCGGCACCACGGATGTAGATGCCATCACACTCAGCATGGCCCGTGTAGCGCAAGATCCGGCAATGGTCGAGCAGGCCATCATCACCATCCTGCTGGCTGCGTTGTCCAACACACTGGTGAAGTTCATCATCGTTCTATCCGTGGGCGGTAAGGAGTTGGGGAAGACCGTGGCGCCTGGTTTCGCGGTGATATTCGCCGGGGTCGCGGGGTGTATTGCGTGGGTGGTGTTGGGATGAGGGCGATGATCAGTGACCGCGTGTTGATCGGTGAAGCATGCCCAAGTGACAGCAAAACCATGTGGCCATTTTGCCGATCTCGTGGGCGAACCTACTTGGAGGCCAACACCCACAGCCCGGCACCGGCGATGACAAAAGGCAACGCACTGATCACCGACCAGCCATCCATTCCAGCCCACAAGTACCAACCCAGGAACGCTCTGGCGAACAACAGCCCAAAGCCGAGAAAGCCCTTCATGCCTTCATGGACGCCACTGTGCCGTTGTTCGTGCTCCTTGAGCAATTGCTTGTCGATCTGCCGCTGTATGAAGTGTCGCGCCTCCTCGTTCGCACCTTCGCGTTCAAGGAATTCACTGAGTTGGCGGCCACTACCACCTTCACGCTTCAATGCCAGACCACGTTGTATCAGGGAGTCGACGTCCAACGGCATGTGGCCAAGGTATTCATCTGATGGTTCCCCTACCATGGACCAGGGCGGTCATGTACGTCGCAATTGGCGTCGATAGGTTGGGGTGTTCCTGAGCTGAATGCAGCGATCGTGAAGATCAAGGTCGATCACCCACCAGGACCCGGGAGACCATGGTGCCGTTCTCGGCATTGATCAACAGGTGATAGACCCCTGGTGTCAACTGTGACCAATGCAGTTCAACGCGGTCCCTGAAATGGTCCACTTGCACTGGAACGACACGACCGGTGGCGTCGGTCATTCTTACAGCGGTGATCCCTTCCACAGGAATGGTCAACCGGTCAACCGCCGGGTTCGGGTAGGCGGTAACCTGCTCCGGGAGATCGTACCCACCGATGCCCACGTTCTTCCCAGCGCTCACAAAGGCGATGCGCCGCAGCGAAATGTCGTTGCCTCCCCAGAGCGTATTGATGACGATATCCACCTGCTTCACACCCTGCACTTCGGCGGGAAGGTCTGCCGCATGTCCGGTTGTGATGGCTGTTGATGCCTGGGGCATGGTCAGCATATAAGTGACGATGACCGCATTGTCCTCGTCGCGAAAAATGAGCTGCGCGTCGCGTATGCTGTGGTCCAGTTCAAAATCGAAATAGGCGTTCCACACCAACATGCCCGAGATACTGACCGGATCGACGAACGTGTAGGTGATCGTGCCCATGGCTGTACCATACAGTGCAACGAAGCCGATACCGGCAACGAACTGGTTTCCGGGTGCATAGGGGAATGCGGTGCTCGCCGACGTGGCCGGGGTGATGCCCAACGTCAGGTTCTCGATCGTACCCACGTTTGAATTGAACGGTGCCACGCTGGCGGTAACTGATAGGGGAACGAGCGTGGTTTGTGCGAAGACCGCTGTGGGGATGCAGGCGATCGCTGCGAGGAATGCGGCAGTAATGGTCAAGCGTGTAAGGGTCGGGTGTTGCATGGTCGTAAGCGGAATTGGCAGGGTGGATATCGGGCGGGAAGCTACACTATGCGGCTCGATCTCTATTGGCAGTCAAATTACCCGGATACGTTCCGAAGGGGGTGCACCCAGTTCACCGGGTTCTGCGCGATGTACTGCGCGATCCGTTCAAATTCACCGGCATGGGTCGGACGGATCCGCCAGTCATGAAACCCCTTCTGCCAGTAGCGCTGGCCCGGTGTGCCACGCAAACGGTTCATGCGGATCGTCGTCCCGGATTTGAACGCGCCGATGACCGCCCCCAACGACCCTGGCAACGGACCATTCGGCCTACCGCGATCTTCCTTGCCACCTCCGGCAGCATCGACCCTCCAGGTCGACATACTGCCGTCCAGGATGAGGATCCCATGAAAATGGTCCGGCATCAACTGCACCTGATCCAACCAGACATGCGACAGCCGTTGTGGTATGGCATGCCAGTCGTCCAACACAATGCGCCCCAGTTCATTCGGTTCCATCACGGCATCTGTTCCGGTTCCCACGATGCGTCCAAACCATTCGGTCCGTGGGTCGGTGCAGATGGTCACGAAATACGAACCATGGGTGTAGTCGTGGCCTGGTAGGCGCGGGTGTTTGTGGAATTTGGCAGGGTATGGCACAGCCCGAAAATACGGCCGGTTCCTTTCGCGGCGCCGTTCGTGTCGACCCGGAGGGTCGACGCTGCCGGCGTTCCAATTGGACGTCGGCGCGTTGCCGACACGATCAATACCCCGCCAGCCGTTCCACCGCCTCCCTCAACCTCCCCTTCGGCAGGAACCCCTGTTCCAACGGCACCGCGAACGGCACCGGCGTATCCCAACTGGCTACGCGCACGATCGGTGCATCCAGGTATTCGAATGCATGTTCGGCGATGATCGCCGCCAGCTCGCCACCGAAACCGGCGGTCAGCGTGTCCTCGTGTAGCAGCAGCACTTTGCCGGTCTTCTTCACGCTGGCGAGGATGGTGTCGACGTCCAGCGGCACAAGCGTACGTAGGTCGATCACCTCCAGCTTCGCTCCGCCTGCCTGCCGGCCAGGCAGGTTCGCTGTGACCAACTCATCCGCAAGCTCCGTGGCCCAATGCACACCCATGCCGTAAGTGATGATGCTGATGTCACTTCCCTCGCGCACCACGCGCGCCTTGCCGAACGGGATGCCATACGGCTGCTCCGGCACAGGCCCGCTGATGCTGCGGTACATGGCCTTGTGCTCGAAGAACATCACCGGGTTCGGGTCATCGAAGGCGGTCATCAACAGGCCCTTGGCGTCGTAGGGGTTGCTCGGGTACACCACCTTCAGGCCGGGCGTCTTCACGAACCACATCTCGTTGCTCTGGCTGTGGAAAGGCCCCGCTCCCACCCCGGCGCCGGTGGGCATGCGCACCACCACGTCGGCGTTCTGCCCCCAGCGGTAGTGGATCTTCGCCAGGTTGTTGCAGATCTGCGTCATGCCTTCGCTCACGAAATCGGCGAACTGCATCTCCATCATGGACTTCATGCCCTTGATGCTGAGTCCCAGCGCGGCACCCAGGATGGCGCTCTCGCACAGCGGGGTGTTGCGCACACGCTCCTTGCCGAACAGTTCCACGAAACCATCGGTGATCTTGAAGGCCCCGCCGTATTCAGCGATGTCCTGGCCCATCAACACCAGGTTGGGGTGGCGCTCCATGCTTTGGCGTAGGCCTTCCTGAATGGCGTCGATGAAACGTTTCTCGCGGGCACCGGTCTGGTCGGGTTCCGGGGGCAACGCATCCGTCAGTCGACCCGGAGGGTCGACGCTGCCGGTGCGTTCCACAAGCGCTGGTGCGTAGACATCAGCCAATTCGCGTTCCTGCACTGGCACAGGTTCCGGTTCCTCGAACGCCACCTTCAGATCCGCCTCGATGCCGTTCTTCAGGCGTGTGCGGATCTCGTCGCGTTGTGCGATGCTCAACACGCTCGTGGCCAACAACCAGTTCTCGTAGTTCATCACGGGGTCTTTCTTACCCCATGCCTCGAACAGCTCCTTCGGGACGTACTTGGTGCCGCTCGCCTCTTCGTGGCCACGCATGCGGAAGGTCATGCACTCCACCAGCACAGGACGCGGGTTCTCGCGCACGTTGTTGGCCCACCAGGCCAGCGCGTCGTACACCTCCAGGATGTTGTTACCCGCCAGCTGCACCGTTTCAATACCGTAGCCGATCGCCTTGTCGGTGAACTGCTTCATGCGGAACTGCTCGCTGCTGGGCGTGCTCAGTCCGTATCCGTTGTTCTCCACGATGAACAGCACCGGCAGGTCCCACACGGCGGCCACGTTCACGCTCTCGTGGAAGTCGCCTTCGCTTGTTGCGCCATCGCCGGTGAAGACGATCGTGCAGCGGTTCTCCTTCTTCAGCTTGTGGGCCAGCGCGATACCGTCGGCGATCCCCATCTGCGGCCCCAGGTGGCTGATCATGCCCACCACCTTGTGCTCCTGGCTACCGAAGTGGAAGCTGCGCTCGCGGCCCTTGCTGTAGCCCGTGGCCTTGCCCTGCCACTGCGCGAACAGCTTGCGGAATGGCATGCCCCGCGTGGTGAACACGCCCAGGTTGCGGTGCATCGGCAGGATGTATTCATCGTCCTGCAAGGCCATGGTGGCGCCCACGCTGATGGCCTCCTGCCCGATCCCGCTGAACCACTTGCTGATCTTGCCCTGCCGAAGCAGGCTCAGCATCTTCTCCTCGATGATGCGTGGATACACCAGCTTCTCGTAGGTGCTGATGAGGAAGGCGTCGCTGTGGGTGCCGCGCTCGTAGGTGAGCTGGCGTTTCTCGGTGGCTTCGAGGGACATGTCGATCGGAAATTCGGACGATAAGATGATCAGAAAATGACCTTGGGCATCCGATGGTGCGGCAAAGGTATCGGTGTCCGACAGGCTTCCTGCTTATCGACGCAGCAATACCGACAACTGAATGTTATGGACTTGTTGGGCGCCTTATCGGGCTGTCCGCTGTGGTGTCCTTGTCCGGTCCAGGCATGGCGGGGCTCCGGGGTCCCCTCCTACCGTCGGGGCCTCCTCGCTCCACGCCCTGCCATGGTCCATCCTGCGGCCAGCCGCCGCTCCCATCCCGGGCACGGGGCCTCACGTCCAATTGACAAGCTGACGTTCTGGATCGACGGCCCGTGGATGTTCCGCACCTTCGCAGCATGCAGTCTGGCCTGATCGCGATCGTCGCACCCTGCCACAACGAGGGTGAGGTGGTGCTGCTGTTCCTGGCCGAACTCGAATTGGTCCTTTCCCAACTGCCGGATCGATTCCAGTTGATCGTGGTCGATGATGGCAGTACCGACAACACCTTGCAGCTCCTGCAAGCGCATCGCATCACAGTGACCAATGTGGAACTGCGGATCCTGTCACTGCCCTACAACATGGGACACCAGGAGGCCTTGCACCAAGGATTGCTGTACGGGTCCACCACGGAAGCCGCACACTTCATCGTGATCGATGCCGATGGCGAGGACGATCCACACAGCATCCCGGCCTTGCTCGCCGAGCGCGATGCCGCCATCGTACAGGTGGCGCGTGGCAGCCGTTCCGCGTCGACAGGATTCCGGCTGGGACTGATCTTGTACCGGACGCTCTTCCGCCTGGTGGCCGGCCAGCCCATGGTGTTCGGGAATTTTTCCATGATCGACCGCCGTGTGCTCAGCGTCGTGCTGGATCATTCCTTCGTTCACTATGCGGCTTTCCTTTCCCGACAGCGCTGCACCCGCAGGATCCTGCTCCGCGACCGGCGACCGCGCTTGGGTGGGCAGTCGAAAATGAGTTTCAAGGACCTGTCGATACATGCTTTCCGCTCGCTGGTCGAATACAGCGATGAGGTGTTGTCCTTCATCCTGCGGATCTTCCTGTGGCTAGCATTGGTACTGCTCGTTTCGGTGGTGACGATCGTTGGCATCAAGCTCTTCACGAGCCTGGCGATCCCGGGTTGGGCCAGCATCCTGTCCGCAACGCTCTTCAACGCCGTGCTGCTGTGCCTCGGTTTCTTCGCGCTGGGCCTGCTGCTTGTGAACACGAGCCAGCGCCGAGATCGCGCCGGTCGCCATTCGTACACCGTCGTTGAGCGTGATCCGCGCGCATGAAGTACATCGGCGATGAGTTGGAACTGTTCCGAGCAGCGCACAACTGGAAGCGCTACTTCGCCCGGGTGATCCGTCCGCATGTACGGGGGCGCGTGTTGGATGTGGGCAGCGGACTGGGCGTTAACGCACGCGAACTCGTCAACGAGACGGTCACATCCTACACGTTCCTGGAGCCAGATGCGACACTGTTGGATCGTATGGTGACGCAAGCCGAACTTCCGCACAGAGCGATCGAACAGGTCCATGGAACAACGACCGACCTGGCCGGTCGCACCTTCGACACCATTCTCTACCTGGACGTATTGGAACACATCGCTGATGATACTGCGGAACTATTGCGTGCCTACGAACTACTGGCCCCAGATGGTCGCCTTATCATTCTGGCGCCAGCATTCAACTTCCTGTACAGCCCGTTCGACCAGGCCATCGGGCACCATCGGCGCTATTCCTTGAAGCAACTCTCCACGGTCATACCCATCGGACTTGTGCCCGTGAAAGAACGCTACCTGGATAGCTTGGGGCTTCTACTGTCCTTGGGCAACAAGCTGCTGATGCGGCAACGCATGCCCACCGCCCGGCAGATCCGTGTGTGGGACCGCTTCGTGATCCCTGTATCACGCTTGACGGATCACTTGTTCAAGCAAGCATTCGGCCGGTCATTGGTCGCTGTGTATCGCAAGCCCGAATAGCCCAATTCTGAAAGGGAACGATCTTCACACCCATGGCGCGATCGGATCGGTTCCACCTGCCCCACTGGCTACGCCAGGTCGTCATGGTATTGGCCGTTGCGATCTTCCTCGTCAACCTTGGCGCACGCATCGCCATGATCCCCGAGCACCGAACCGAACTGGGCGGTGTGGAACGCAACATCGTGTACGGCATCCAGAAGGTGATGCTCGACACACCGCTCTACAGCGACCCGGAGGAGCTCCCCTTCGAGGTGATCCAGTATCCGCCAGCCTACTATCTGCTCTGCGCCACCGTAGCCACATGGTGCGGGCTGGACCCGATGGAACCCTATGGTCTGTTCGTCACAAGCCGGGTTGTTTCACTGCTCTTCAACCTGCTGACGGTGCTCCTGTTTTGGCGTGCAGCTCTATGCGCAGGAGCCGCGCAATGGCCTGCCGGTCTTGCCGCGTTGCTGCTGTTCTGTTCCTACACGGAACCGGCATTCTCACGTGTCGATGCCATGCAACTGCTCTTCTTCGCGGCAGCGATCTTCCTGTACGTCCGTTGGCTCAAGCATGGTGACCAGTATTCGATCCTCTTGATCGCAGGGTGTACGGCACTGTCCTACTTCTGCAAGCAGAACGGCTTGTTGGTGGGGGGCCTGATCGGTTTGCATCTGCTGTGGGAGCGACGCTACGTTCCCTTGCTGCAATTCTCAGCCGCATTGATCCTGCTCGTTGTCGTCGGCCATGTGTGGATCTTCAGCGTGTGGCCGCGCGACATCTACTTGAAGAACACGGTGCAGGGCTTGATGAACGGTATCAACCTGATCGCACTGAAGGACATGTTGCTGTTCTGGGTACACCTGTTCGGCGTGGGTTGGTACGCCTTGACCGCCTGGGTGGTGTTGCGCAAAACCACAAGCCCATCAGGACGTTTCCTCCGCCTGGCCGCACCGTTGGCACTCGTGGTGGGAGGCATGTCCATGTTGAAGGCGGGCAGCAGCCTGAACTACCTCTATGAAGGGCATGCATTGACGGCGGTGGCTTGTGCCGTGCTGCTCAGCGGGGAGCATTCTTCCGACCGCATTTGGGGCCGGTACTTCGTGGGCTATGCACTGTTCTTCATGGCCTTCCGCACATTGCTCACTTTCGGCTGGGTGAACAGGTACGGGCCGGATGAACTGCATGTGGCCAATGCGGCTGCCGACCGCGAAGTGTACCGCGTGCTCACCGAGGAACTCGGATCGGACGATGGATCGTATGTCTTCCTTGGCTACCGCGATCACCTGGAGCACCTGTTGGTGGGGAAGGCGGTACTTCCCCAAAAGGACATCGTCCACCTGAGCCGCAGCGAGATCTTCGACCGATCGCGTTTCCACCGGGCCATGGAGGATGGCACCGTGCGTTATGCCGTCTACGATCAGCCTGTTACCGAGGTGGAATTCCTGGGACGCGTATACCCGGGCTTTGTTCCATTGCGTGAAGTGGAAGGGCGGACGATACTTGTTTTCGTGGATGCACCTTGAGCGGCTGGCTGCCGCTGTTGCGTGGTGGATCATGTGTGCGACCGGCAGACACGATAGGTGCGGGGGTATTCGGCGGCGGGCGCATCACGAAGTACGGTGGTAGCGATCGGTAGGGTGGCGGGCGGATGACGGGCGCATCATGATGTATGGTGGTCCTGCGCGGTAGGGTGGCGGGCGGATCATGATCCGCCCCTACCGATCGGCACAACGCCGTCACCGGCGTTGTG
>JBGTIB010000119.1:0-5560 GCA_041745875.1 Flavobacteriales bacterium
CCTGTTGAAACAGGTGAACGAAACGAGCGCGGGGCAGCACCCCTTCGCCGTGATCCTCAGCTGCATCGATTCGCGCACCAGTGCCGAACTGATCTTCGATCAAGGACTCGGAGATATCTTCAGCGTGCGCATTGCGGGCAACTGCGTGAACGAGGACATCCTCGGCAGTATGGAGTTCGCCTGCAAAGTGGTCGGGGTGAAATTGATCCTGGTACTCGGCCACAGTCGCTGCGGTGCCGTGAAGGGCGCCTGCGATGATGTGCGCATGGGCAACCTTTCTGCCTTGCTGAATAAGATCCGCCCGGCCGTGGATGACGTTCGTGGTACGGGAACAGGCAACGGCTCCGATCCGGCGTTCGTGGAGCTTGTGGCGACCCGGAACGTGGAGCTGGCCATGGAGCAGATCACCCAGCGCAGCCCGATCCTCAAGGAGATGCTCGACGCAAAGAGCATCGGGATCGTTGGTGGCATGTACGATGTGAAGACCGGTGTGGTGGATTTCCTGGATCCGGCAACGACCTGATGACCAGCACGCCTTGGCGCGCCGCGATCGTGGTTCATGTGCGATGGTAGTATGAGGTCGTCATCCCATGGATGACCACAAGCGAGCACTCATGACCTATGTCTGAACGGAGTGCCCAACTTTGCTGCGCAACCAGCCCAACATGCAGAACACCCGGGTCTTCAAAATGTCCTTCGCGAGTGTGTACCCGCACTACGTGACCAAGGTGGAAAAGAAGGGCCGCACGAAGGAGGAACTGCACACCATCATCCACTGGCTCACGGGCTACACGGAGAAGGGCTTGCAGCAGGTGTTGGACAAGAAGGTGGACTTCGAGACATTCTTCGCCGCGGCCCCACGCATGAACCCGAGCGTCTCCAAGATCACCGGCGTGATCTGTGGTTACCGCGTGGAGGAGATCGAGGACCCGCTGATGCAGAAGATCCGTTACCTGGATAAGCTGGTGGATGAACTGGCCAAGGGCAAGGCGATGGAGAAGCTTCTAAGGAAGTGACCGATGCGGTGCTTCCTCTCGTTCTTCAAGCTCGGCGCCATTCTGTTGCTCCTCACTCATAGCACCAGCTTGTATGCGCAGCTCTTTAGCCCCGACGGGTCCGTGCGTCCCACGAGCGGATGGCCTGCAAAAGTCGTCGAGATCTATCAGCCTTTGGTGTCGGATAGCACATTGCTCCTCACTACGCCGTGGATGGTGTTACACTGCACCTGTGGTACGGATAGCGAGGTCGAATTCTACTACGACCTTGACTTCCGTTGCGTGCGCAAATGTTGGGGCCGTAAAGAAGTGGTGGACAGCGTCGAAGTGAATGGCGAGCTTATGTTCGTACAACGTGAACTAGGCCAGCTCTACGCTACCCTCGAGGCCGATGCCGGTGGATTCCTCTACACCGAAGTCCCGCTGGACAGTATGGACGCCAAGAAGCCGCTCCGTCGTATGCAATTGGTCTTCGACACGGACCACGTGGTTCGAACGGATACTTCGACAATCTTCCAATCGAACAGCGACGAGCTCATTACGCGACTTACACGTTACGTGGAACTGAAGCTGGCGGATTGACCCGCACCATGCAAGACTTAGGAGAAGGTCCTGAGGTTGAGATACTGTTCGGTATTCCTCTCAATTGTGGCAGATCCCGCGTGGTGCTGAGTTGCAAGAAGCCCTGCGCGAAGGACTTGTGGAGGTTGTTGTTGGGACCGGGCAAAACATGCCCGCCCCGCACCCCACATCACCCGTACTTTCGGCGCCCATGCCCGCACGCCTCTTCCACATGACCGCCCAGACCATGTTCGGTTTCGAGGACCTGCTCGTGGCCGAACTGCAGGCGGTGGGCGCGCAGGATATCACCAAGCACAACCGCGCCGTCTCATTCCGGGGTGATGAGGCCTGCCTGTACCGGGCCAACCTGTGCCTGCGTACCGCGCTGCGCATCCTGGTGCCGATCAAGACCTTCTCCGTGGAGCACGAGGAGGACCTGTACTACGGTATCAAGCACGTCCGCTGGGAGCAGTTCATGGATGTGGACGATACACTTGCCGTGCACTGCACACTGCATTCGGAACTCTTCAACCATTCGCAGTTCCTGGCCTTGAAGGCGAAGGATGCCATCGTGGACCGATTCCGGGACCATTACGGGCGCCGGCCTTCCGTGGACCTGGATGAGCCCACACTGCGCATCCACCTGCATGTGAACGGCAACGCGTGCCATGTGTCCCTGGACAGCAGTGGCGGTTCGTTGCACAAGCGCGGGTACCGGGACCATACCAACCTGGCACCGATCAACGAAGTGTTGGCGGCCGGACTGGTACTCCTGTCCGGCTGGGATGGCCGCAGCAACTTCGTGGATCCCATGTGCGGCAGTGGCACCATCCTGCTGGAGGCGGCCATGATCGCGGGTAATATTCCGCCCGGCATTCATCGCAAACAGTTCGGCTTCGAACGGTGGAAGGACTTCGATGCAAAAGTTTGGAAACAGGTGCGCGGGGAAGCCGAAGAGGCGATCGATCGCGGACCGGCGCCGGTGATCCTCGGCGGCGAGATCAGCCCGCACGTGGCGCGCAAGGCGGAAAGCAACATTGCGAGCGCAGGCTACAAGGACCGCATCCGCATCGTCAACAAACCTTTTCAGGAACTGGAGCCTCCCGAGGGTGGTGGTGTGATGGTCCTGAACCCGCCCTACGGCGAGCGCATGGACAAGGACGAGGACATCAACGCGGTCTACAAGATGATCGGTGACACGCTGAAGCAGCGCTGGGCGGGTTGGACCGCATGGATGATCACCAGCAACATGGAGGCAGCGAAGCACGTGCGCCTCACGCCCAAGCCTAAGATCAAGGTCTTTAATGGCTCGTTGGACTGCCGGTTCCTGCGCTATGAACTGTACAGCGGCACGCGCAAAAGGCCGGAGGGAGCGTTGTGATCCTTCCTCCTGAAAGCATCACTCGAACAAGCTTCCCGGCTTCACGCTCTGCACTCGACCCAAGTGCCGGTAAGCGCGTTCGGTGGCCTGGCGCCCGCGCGGCGTGCGCTGCAGGTAGCCCTCCATGATCAGGAATGGCTCGTACACCTCCTCGATGGTGCCCGCCTCCTCGCCCACCGCAGTGGCCACGGTGTTCAACCCCACGGGCCCGCCAGCGAACTTGTCGATGATGGCACCCAGGATCCGGTTGTCCATCTCGTCAAGGCCGTGTGCATCCACGTTCAGGGCTTTCAAGGCGTGTTGCGCGATGGGCAGTTCGATGGTGCCATCGCTTTGGATCTGCGCGAAGTCGCGCACGCGCCGTAGCAGGGCGTTGGCGATACGCGGTGTTCCCCGACTGCGACGCGCGATCTCATCGGCCGCCTCATCGATGATGGGTACGTTCAACAGGCTTGCGCTGCGTTTGATGATGCCTTTGAGCGTGGGCGCATCGTAGTAGTTCAAGCGGCTGTTGATCCCGAAGCGTGCGCGCAATGGTGCGGTGAGCAGACCACTGCGCGTGGTGGCACCCACCAGCGTGAACGGGTTCAATGCGATCTGTACGGTGCGTGCATTGGGTCCGGAGTCGATCACCAGATCGATGCGGTAGTCCTCCATGGCGCTGTAGAGGTACTCCTCGATCACCGGGGTCAGGCGGTGGATCTCGTCGATGAAGAGCACATCGTGCGGCTCCAGGTTGGTGAGCAGGCCGGCCAGGTCGGCGGGCTTGTCCAGCACGGGTCCGCTGGTGATGCGGATGCCCACACCCATTTCCTGCGCGATGATGTTGGCCAGGGTGGTCTTGCCCAAGCCGGGCGGGCCGTGCAACAGCACATGGTCCAGGGCTTCGCCGCGTTGCTTGGCGGCCTGCACGAAAACTTTCAGGTTGTCCGTGACGGCCTTCTGCCCGGCGAACTCCCCGAACTGCCGCGGACGCAACACCTGCTCCAATTCCTTGTCGGAAGAGGCGCGCTGTTCGTTGCGGACGTCGAAGGGTTCGGACATGGCGCTCAAAGGTAACGGGAGGGTGCGATGAGGAACCCATCCCGACCACGCCATCGGACCGTATTCATGGGATCGACCGAAGGCCAGGTTACTTCATTGCATCAAAGTGCGACGGGGGCTGGGCCTCACTTGCCACCCGGCACCTGGGCCGGCCTGCTGCTTCCCTTGGGTGCGGCAGGTGGCGGGGCCTTCTTCACCTGCCCATCCTCGTACTCCACGGTACGTGTGGCCTTACCGCTGCGGTCGTAGAAGGTGGTGGTACCATGCAGGCGACCTTGCCGGTAGTTCATCTCCTGCACCACACGTCCCCGTTGGTCATAGACCACGGACTTCCCGTGCGGGTCGCCGTTCACGTAAGCCTGTTCGCGCATCTTCACACCTGCATCATCGTAGTATGTCCAAGGCCCGGTGGCACGGCCCTCCACGAAGCTGCCCTCGGCGATGGGGGTTCCATGGATGCTGTAAGTGGTCCAGCGGCCGCCTTTCTTCCCCATCGCGTACGCGCCTTCCTCGCGCACACGGCCACCGATCTCCTTGTTCTCCGGGCTCTCGTGGTACAACTTCCACGGGCCGTGTTTCATGTCGTCCTGGTAATGGCCTTCATAGTCGGGATCGCCGTTGGGGAACCAGCCGCGCCAGAGCCCGTTCATACGTCCAGCCTTGAACGATCCCACGGTCTGCTCCTTTCCATTGGCGTACCAGCTGCTCCACAGGCCATCCTCCGATCCGTTCACGTAGGGCCCTTCCTGAAGTTTCTGCCCACGCTCGAAGCGGGTCGTCCAGATGCCGGTCTTCAGCCCCTGCTCAAATGCTCCCTTCTTCCACAGTTCACCACCTTCATAGTAGTAGACCCAGTCGCCCTGTTCCTTGTCCGCAACGAATGAACCGGTGCTGCTGAGTTGGCCGTTCGGATGCCAGAAACGCCACACACCTTCCCGGAGACCTGCCTTGAACGGCCCTTCCATCTCCTTGCGGCCATCCTCCAAATGCCAGGTCCAGAGACTGTCCTTCAAACCTGCGCGATGCCAGCCGCTGACATCGACGCTCCCATTGCGGTGCCAGCGCAGATATTCGCCATGCAGCTCCCCCTTGTCGTAGGCCTCCCGTTTCTCGGGCAGCCCATTGGTGGACCAGTACTCCCACGGTCCGTGCTTTCCGCCACTGCGGTACTCACCCTTGGACTTCGGGTTGCCGGCCGGCCAGAACTCCGTGCTGGGCCCGCTCTTCACACCCAGCGCAAAGGTGCTCTCCTCCTGCAATGCACCACTGCCATACCAGGTACGCAGCACGCCGGTGCCATCCTTCAAGGTATGCGTGCCGGTGGTGTCCCAGGCGTCGGTGACGATCACCAGTGTATCCTGCCAGCGCTCGATCAACATCGGCAGGCTATCCGGATACCAGTAGCGCCATTCACCGGTCTTGATACCCTGGCTGTAGTGGCCCTGCTCCATGGGCAGGCCATCGCGATAGTACGTGGTGCGCAGGCTGTCCTCCACACCGCGCTTGAAGTACCCTTCGTGCTGCACGGGACCTTCGGGATAGAACACGCGCACCCGTCCATCGCGTTCGCCGGCCTTGA